>JANLXP010000790.1:0-1320 GCA_031365165.1 Alphaproteobacteria bacterium | reverse complement strand
GCACTTGCAGTCTTGACCGTGATCACAGGGTTCTTGCCCCGCCATGTCGTGTCCGGCCATGTCGTGTCCGGCCATCTCGTGTGAGCCGGCCATCTCATGCGGACCCATCATGTGATGCGAGGTCGTGTCATTTGCCTCTGCGGCTACACTGCCCGATGCGGTGCTTACCAGCGTCGAGAAGACAAAAGAAAGCAGCAGCGCGTAGATCATCACGGTCCGCGGCAACCACGGCTTGCCGCCGCGCGAAAAACTCGCGTGCGGCAAACGACCTTCAGTGGTGTACCTCTGATACCCCATAGGAGTATACTAACCTAAGACGGAACGAGGAGCTAGACCCCATGAGGATTGTTGTTGCCGCACTGTTCGTGATTTGTATGCCAGCCCTTGCATTGGCGCATGGAACCGCTGCGCCGCAGCCGCCCGCCCCTGAAAAGAATGCCGCCCTCGAGGAGGCGGCAAACGCGGTCGATGCGTTCCATAACGCCTTGGTGAAGGGGGATCGCCAGGCTGCGCAAGCGGCGCTCGACGATCAGGTGCAGATTTACGAGCAGGGTTGGATCGAGCGTTCGAAGGCCGAGTATGCGTCGCACCATCTGGACAGCGATGCCGCATTTTCGGCCGTCACGACCAGAACGCAAACCTCCCGTTCCGGCGTGATCCTGGGCGATCTCGCTTATGTCATCAGCGAAGGAAAGGTCGCCGGCACGTTCAAGGGCAAGGCCATCGATTCCATCACGCTCGAAACGATGGTGTTGCGGCGCGAGCAAAGCGGTTGGCGCATTGTGCACATCCACTGGTCGTCGCGCGAGCCGAAGAAATAACAGCCGCTTGCGAGACGCGAGCTGGGTTTAGGCGCCCTTCGTCTTAAGCCACGCGTCAATTGTCGCGATTTCGCTTTCCTGCGCGGCGATAATTTTCCGTGCCAGCCCCATTGTCTGCTCGTCCTTGCCGTTCGAGAGCAAAACGTTAGCCATATCGATTGCCGCTTGGTGGTGTGAGCGCATCTGCTTCATGAAGTCCACGTCGGCATCGCCGGAAAATTCCGGCATCGCCTGCATCATCTTCATCATTGCAGATTTATATCCGGCCGTTGCCTTGGAGTCGGCTGCGTTCGGCATCATCATGCCCATGTCCGAGCCTTTCGTCGCCGATCCCGCGGGTGCGCGATCGCAGGCGATTGTGGTGCCGAGGATGACGACACCAGGACGCTGAGAAATAAGCGGTTCATAGCAAGCTCCAATGATTGGCCTGCATACGTAACGCGCGACTCAGCTGCCGGTTGCCCGCGCTTCAGCGCGTCCGCGACAAAGTATCGACGAG
>JANLXP010000787.1:0-1554 GCA_031365165.1 Alphaproteobacteria bacterium | reverse complement strand
GTGGCGAGCGCATTCGCCGTGTTGCTGCTCAACTCGAGCATATCGCCCGGGGCGTGGGGCTTGCGTGCATCGGGCGAGCCATTGCTGGAAGGCTTCCGAACATTGTTCGGGACGAACTTGGCGAAGGTCCTGGCGTTGGTTGCGATCGCCGGTTTGGTCGCGAGTTTCCATGCGATCATCTTCGCGTTCGGACGGCAGATCTATTCGTTGTCGCGGGCGGGATATTTCCCGCGCTTCTTGTCGGTCACGCACGGCACGCATCAAACGCCGCACGTGGCGTTGATCACCGGCGCGCTGGTCGGGCTCACGGTGATGCTGTTCGTTTGGTACGTGTACGGTGCAGAAAAGGGCGGCGCCTTTATCGGCGGCGCGTTGCTGAACATGGCCGTCTTCGGCGCGATGATTTCCTACGTGTTGCAGGCCGTGTCGTTCATCCTGCTTCGGACGCGAATGCCGGGTATCGAGCGGCCGTATCGCAGTCCGTTCGGCATGGTCGGTGCCGGGCTCACCCTGATCATCGCGCTGGTCACGATCTATTTTCAGGTGACCGATGCGGCATTCCAGGTCCCGGTCCTGGCGGTCGCAATCTATTACGCGATCATGATCGTCTATTTCGCCGTGTTCGGGCGCACGCAGTTGGTGCTGTCGCCCGAGGAGGAATTCGCCATGTCGCACGGGAAGGCGGACTACAAGAGCCACTGACGGTGGAGTGACGTTTGAAGGAGGTTGCGCGCGGGCGCAGCCTCCTTTCTATTTGGGCGACACACCGGAGCGCGCGCCATGGACCCACGCCAAGTCAAGACCGCCTCGGACGCGCGCGCCATCGTCGAGGCCCGCAATCTCTCACACGTCAAAGTCGGCGTGTTCGATATCGACGGCGTGCTGCGCGGCAAATATATGGCACGCGACAAATTCTTCTCCGCGCTCGAGAAAGGGTTCGGGTTCTGCGACGTCGTCTTGGGATGGGACTCGAACGATCAGCTCTATGACAACGTGAAGCTGACAGGGTGGCACACGGCCTATCCGGACGCGAACGTGCGCGTGTTGCCCGACACCTGCCGCGCCATTCCGTTCGAGGGGGACATGCTGATGTTCCTCGCCGAGTTCGAGGGCCGGGCGGAGGAATGCTGTCCGCGCGGACTCTTGCGGCGTGTGATCAAGCGCGCCGCCGATATGGGCTTTGCGGTCAATGCCTCGGCGGAGTTCGAGTTTTTCGTTTTCGATGAGACCCCGCAGTCGGTGCGGGACAAGAATTATCGGGGTCTCAAAAACTGGACGCCGGGCTATTTCGGCTACTCGACGCTGCGTTCGTCCGTGCACGCGGAGTTTTATCATGAGTTGATGAAGCTTGGCCGCGATATGGATTTCCCGCTTGAAGGTTTGCACACCGAGACGGGGCCCGGTGTTTTGGAAGCGGCGATCGAGTATTGCGAAGCGGTTGCTGCCGCTGATCGCGCGGCGTTGTTCAAGACGTTTTGCAAAGTCGTCGCCGAGCGGCGTGGCTTGATGGCCACGTTCATGGCGAAGTGGTCGCGCGACTGGCCGGGGCAGTCG
>JANLXP010000785.1:0-1735 GCA_031365165.1 Alphaproteobacteria bacterium | reverse complement strand
GGCGGTGCCAATGCTGCCTAGGTATCAAAAGCGTTGCGTTCGGGTATTGTGCCGCGCGTTTCGACATTGGAGAGAGACAATGATGCGCGTTCTCGCGTTGCTGGTGGGTGTGGTCTTTGCAGCCGGTGCTTTTCAAGCGGCGGCCGATATTCCGCCGCCTTACGAACCCTATGGAATTGGCGCGATGATGGAACAAACGAAGTCGTTCCCGGCGGTTACGAAAGTGGCCACGGGCGGCCCCGCGGCCCTCGCTGGCGTCAAGGTGGGCGACCAGGTGATTGCGCTCAACGGCATTTACGCAAAGACGTCTGCGCCGTTCTATTTCTTCGCGCGCGGCCTTAACGGCCCCAAGGACAGCGTCGCGGAGTTGATCGTGCTGCGCAACGAGGCAGAGGTTCTGGTCATAAGGGCGAAGCGGACGGTGAGGCAGCGTTAGGCCATGCGGATCGAGAACCGGTTGTCGAAGATGTTGGGCGTCGACTACCCGATCGTGCAGGCGCCGATGGGGTGGATTGCGCGGTCGCAGTTGGCTTCGGCCGTGTCGAATGCGGGCGGGCTTGGGATCATCGAGACATCGTCGGGCGAACTCGACGCGGTGCGTGAAGAAATCAAGAAGATGAAGCGGCTGACCACGAAGCCGTTCGGCGTGAACATTGCGCTGGCCTTCGTGCGCGATCCGAACATCGTGAAGTTCGTCGATGATGCGGTTGCCAAAGAAGGCGTGAAGTTCGTGACGACGTCGGCCGGCGATCCGTCGAAGTTTTGCCGCGAGCTGAAGGCGTTGGGGCTCACCGTCTTTCATGTGGTGCCGACATTGAAAGCCGCGCTAAAGGCGGTCGACGCTGGGGTCGACGGGCTGGTTGTCGAAGGCGGCGAGGGCGGCGGCTTCAAGAACCCGCAAGCCGTGATGACGATGGTGCTGTTGCCGCTGGTTCGCGAGAAGGTCGATGTGCCGATTGTGGCTGCGGGCGGCATAACTTGCGGGCGCACCATGGCGGCGGCTTTTGCGCTGGGTGCCGAGGGCGTACAGATGGGGACGCGGATGGTGTCTGCGGCCGAGTCGCCGGTACACGAAAATTGGAAGCGCGCGATCATCGAGGCCGAAGATACGAGCACGGTGTTTTTGAACCAGTTTTCGCGGCCGGCGCTTCGGGCCCTGCGTACCGAAAAGACCTCGCGGCTCGAGCGTGAATTGGTGCCTGGCTATCAAGGCCCGCCGGTGATGGCCGAGTTCGGCCACGCGAAGGACCTCTATTTCGGTGGCGATATGGAAGCCTCGATTGCGCTCTCAGGCCAGGTGGCGGGGCGCATCGATAGCGTGAAGCCGGTGAAGCAGATCATCGACGAGACGGTGGCCGAGTTCTACGAGACCATCGGCGGGCTTGGGCGGCGCTACGCCAAGGCTTAGGCTGGCGCTCGATTCGACAGGATAGATCAATGCTCGCACCGGCTTCCGTTTCCGATTATCGCGAATTGGCGCGGCGGCGGTTGCCGCGGTTGATGTTCGACTATGTGGACGGCGGTGCGTTCGACGAGGCGACGCTTCGGGCGAATCGCGACGATCTGAGCAAGCTGATGCTGAAGCAGAAGGTGTTGCGCGATGTGTCGTCGCTCGACACGTCGACAACTTTGTTCGGGCAGCGGTTGGAGTTGCCTCTGATCCTGGCGCCGATCGGGTTTGCCGGCATGATGGCGCGTCGGGCCGAGGCGCAGGCGGCGCGCGCTGCGGAGAAGG
>JANLXP010000780.1:0-11585 GCA_031365165.1 Alphaproteobacteria bacterium | reverse complement strand
CTTCGACCTGGAAGAAGTTCGCGTTCGGCACGAATTTGCGGATACGCGCGCGTTGCTTGCCCTCGACGAGCACGCGGACGGTTTGGTCCGGGAGCTTCAGGAGCTGCACGACGGAGGCGAGCGTGCCGACCGTGTATATATCGTCTTCGGTGGGCTCGTCTTGCGCCGGGTTCTTCTGCGTTACGAGCAGGATTTGCTTTTCCTCGAGACCGACGTCTTCGAGCGCACGGACCGACTTCTCGCGACCAACGAACAGTGGAACGATCTTGTGCGGGAAAACGACGATGTCACGCAGCGGCAGAACCGGGTACACGCCCACTGTCTTCGCGTTGTCGTCGTCTGCGGTTTTCATATCGACCAACCTTTCAGTAGCTTCGGCGTTGCTCTTAGCGAGCGGTCTGACGGCTCGACTCTGCGAACGCCTCAATTCTTAACGAGGGAATGAAGTGGAGGCGAGATACCCTCCCTTCAAGGGGCCTGTGAAAATGCGCAGCAGAGCCTAGTCGCCCGCTACGGTTTACGATGCCGACGCCGTCTCTGAACGCTTGTCAGCGTAGATTAGGAGGGGGCGCGCCCGGCCTTCGGCTACTTCACCATTGATCACGACTTCGGTGATGCCGCGCATGCCGGGCAAATCGAACATCGTGTCGAGTAGGATGTTTTCCATAATGGAACGCAACCCACGCGCACCCGTCTTGCGGGCAATCGCCTTGCGCGAAATTGTCTTCAACGCGTCGTCGGAGAACGTGAGGGAGAGCCCCTCCATCTCAAACAACCGCTGATATTGTTTCACGAGCGCATTTTTCGGCTTGGTGAGAATCGACATCAGTGCGTCGATGTCTAAGTCCTCAAGCGTGGCCAGCACAGGCAAGCGGCCGACGAATTCCGGGATCAAGCCGAACTTCAAAAGATCTTCCGGTTCGATCTCGCGCAAGATGGCGCCCGTGCCGCGGTCGTCCGCAGCTTGAACGTTCGCGCCGAAACCGATCGACGAGCCTTTGCCGCGCGCGGAGATGATGCGCTCAAGACCGGCGAACGCGCCGCCGCAGACGAACAAGATGTTCGTCGTGTCGACTTGCAGGAATTCCTGCTGCGGGTGCTTGCGGCCGCCTTGCGGCGGAACGCTGGCGACCGTGCCTTCCATGATCTTCAGCAGCGCCTGCTGCACGCCTTCGCCCGACACGTCGCGCGTGATCGACGGGTTGTCGGATTTGCGGCTGATCTTGTCGACTTCGTCGATGTAGACGATGCCGCGCTGCGCACGCTCGACATTGTAGTCGGCGGACTGCAGCAATTTGAGAATGATGTTTTCGACGTCTTCGCCGACGTAGCCGGCTTCGGTGAGCGTCGTCGCGTCGGCCATCGTGAACGGCACGTCAAGAATGCGCGCCAGCGTTTGGGCGAGCAGCGTCTTGCCGCAACCCGTCGGGCCGATCAGGAGGATGTTCGACTTCGCGATTTCGACGTCGCCATTCTTCGTCTGATGGTTCAGGCGCTTGTAGTGATTGTGGACCGCGACCGAGAGAACTTTCTTCGCGTGGTCCTGACCGATGACGTAGTCGTCGAGGACTTTGCGGATGTCCGACGGGGTGGGTACGCCATCCCGGGATTTTACCAGGGAGGTTTTGTTCTCTTCACGGATAATGTCCATGCAGAGCTCGACGCATTCATCGCAGATGAACACCGTCGGGCCGGCAATAAGCTTTCGAACCTCGTGTTGGCTCTTGCCGCAGAATGAGCAGTAGAGAGTGTTCTTCGAGTCGCTGCCGCTCTTGCTCATTCTCTTCTCCCTCTAGGAGCCCATAGAACCGTGCCGATTCCGGCCAATTCCCGGGTATATTACCGACAAAGCTAAACGCGTGCCGAATCCCCTACGCGCCGCCCTACAGCTCAATTCGAGCATGCTAGGCCGCCACGGATCAAGAATTCATTAATCGCGGGTGTATCGGAGAAACCGCGCAATCTGCCCGGGAATTAGTCAGTCTTCCCGATGTCCGTGCCCGCTGGGCGTTTGGTGAATACCTGATCGATGAGGCCGAAGGTCTTTGCCTCCTCAGCGGTCAGGAAGTAGTCCCGATCTAGTGCCTTTTCAATCGCCTCAACCGCCTGTCCAGTATGACGGGCATAGATCTCGTTCAGACGCCTCTTAAGCTTCACGATTTCCTGGGCATGGCGGGCGATATCCGTCGCCTGACCCTGAGCACCGCCTGACGGTTGATGCAGCATCACTCGCGAATTCGGCAGGGCGAAGCGTTGTCCCTTCTCCCCAGCGCAGAGCAGCAACGAGGCTGCCGAGGCCGCTTGACCGATGCACAAGGTGGCAACCGGCGGGCGGATGTACTGCATCGTGTCGTAGATCGCGAGACCTGCAGTCACCAACCCGCCAGGCGAGTTGATGTACATGGACACTTCCTTTTTGGGGTTTTCGGCTTCGAGGAACAGCAACTGTGCCGTTACGAGTGTGGCGATCGTGTCTTCGATCGGACCCGAAACGAAAACAATCCGTTCCTTCAAGAGCCTTGAATAGATGTCGTACGAGCGCTCGCCCCGCGCCGTCTGCTCGATGACGAAGGGCATGTAGTAGTTGGCGTAGGTCTCGCGAACGTCTTTCATGGAGTGCCTCTGGGGCGACGCTGATGCCGCCGACTTGTGACTTAGTTCGCCTTCAGGATTTTTGCCAGGTCATCGGGGTCCTTAAACAGGTCATCCCGACTCACCTGCTTGTCCGTGATCTTTACCTGGCCGCATAGGAAGTCGACGACCTTGTCCTCAAAAAGCGGAGCGCGGAGTTGCGCCAGCGCATCCGGATTGTTGCGGTAGATTTCCACAATTCGCTGTTCTTGGCCGGGGTATTGGCGGGCCTGCATCATCACGGCGCGGCTGAGCTCTTCCTGAGTCACGTGCACGTTGTTCACGCGGCCGAACTCGGACAGCACCAAGCCTAAACGAACGCGGCGTTCCGCAATCGTACGGAACTCCTGCTTGAGGTCGTCTTCTGACTTCGCCTTGTCCTCATCAGCCAGGTTTCCGGATTTGATGTCTTGCTCGACCTGCGTCCAGATTTGCTTGAACTCGGCTTCCACCATGCCGGCCGGCAGGTCGAAGCTGTGCGAACCGTCGAGGGCATCAAGCAGTGCGCGCTTCAGGTGCGCTCGGCTAGCTTGGCCGAATTGATTGCTGAGCTGCATACGTGCGGCGTCGCGCAGCTTATCGAGGCTGTCGAGGCCGAGCTTGGTTGCGAGGCTTTCGTCGACCTCTGCTTCCACACCGCGGCGCACTTCTTTCACTGTCACGTCGAAGTCCGCGTATTTGCCGGCGAGGTTCGCGGACGGATAGTCGGCCGGGAATGTCACGGCGACGACTTTCGCATCGCCCGCTTTCGAACCCTTGAGTTGCTCTTCGAAGCCCGGGATGAAGCTGCCCGAACCGATGACGAGCTCTGCGTTCTCTGCCGTGCCGCCATCAAAAGGGATGCCGTCGATTTTGCCGGTGAAGTCGATCAACAACTGGTCGCCGTCCTGCGCTTGGGCATCGTCGCCCTTCGGTTCGAACGTACGTTGTTGAGCCGCCAACCGTTTCAGCGATTGCTCAATATCTTCGTCGCCGACATCGGTGATCGGTCGCATTAGCGAAATCGACGATGGCTCCACGAGTTTGAAATCGGGCATCAGGTCGACGCCCATCGTGAAGACCAAGTCTTCGGCGCCGGCGATCACCTCTTCGACCTTGCTGACGAGCTGAATCTGCGGCGACATTGCCGGACGCAGCGAGCGGTCGTCGACGGCCTTCTGGCTGAACTCAGCCACGGCCTCTTGGACGATCTCTCCCATCATCGATTTGCCGAACGTCTTGCGTAGGTGAGCGACCGGCACTTTGCCTGGGCGGAAGCCCTTGAGCTGAACCTGGTCTTTCATCCCCTCAAGCCGCGACAGCAGCTTCGCATCGAGGTCGCTGGCTTCCACGGTGATGCGGAACTCGCGGCGCAGGTGGTCGTTGACGGTTTCGGTAATCTGCATGTCGTTTTAGTCCTGCCTCATTCGATAGCGACGGCGTCGGTGATAAGGGAGCGCGATGGTGCGGGCGAAGGGATTTGAACCCCCACGACTTTCGTCACTGGAACCTAAATCCAGCGCGTCTACCAGTTCCGCCACGCCCGCTTGGTGCCAGCGTGCGTACCCAAATCTAACGCCGACGTTCTGCCGGGTTCGTGATGGAAAACAAGGGGCTGGTCTATAGCAGGGGGACTCAGAAACTCAAAGGCCGTAAAGCCCTGGTTTCTGCGCCATTTCGGCGGCTCGCGGGAGATGGTCCGCCAGGTCTTCGGCGATGAGGCCGGGTCCCGCGATTCTGCCGCACAGTCCGTGCAGGAAGGCGCCGGTTCGCGCGGCATCGAACGGCGTCATGCCTTGGGCGAGTAGGCCACCAATGATACCGGCAAGCACATCGCCCGAGCCGGCCGTGGCGAGGTGGGCCGGCGCATTCGTGTTTACAACAGTGGTGCCGTTTGGGTCGGCGATGACGGTGTCCGCACCTTTGAGGAGTACCACCGCCCCTGTTCTCTGCGCGGCCAAGCGTGCTGCCTCGATCTTGTTCGGCGATTGCTTGAGAAGGTTTGGGAAGATGCGTTCGAATTCGCCTTCGTGCGGGGTAAGAACGCATCGTGGCGTCAGGAGTTTGATCAACCCTTCCGGCGCATCCGCAAACGAGGTGAGAGCGTCCGCGTCGAGCACGACGGAAGCAAGCGATGAGAGCGCGACGGCGACGCGATCGCGCGTCGCTTGGCCAACGCCATTACCTGGCCCGATGACGACGGCGTTGAAGCGCTTGTCTTCGAGCAGCGTGTGCAAGGCTGCCGGCGCGCCGACTTCGCGTACCATGATCGAGGTTAGTGCGGCGCTGAGGACTGGGACGGCTTCAGTTTCGCCCACCACCGTCACGAGACCCGCGCCCGCGCGAAGAGCGCCACGTGCGGCGAGGCGCGCCGCGCCGGTGGCTCTTGCCGGTCCACTGACGACGACGCAATGACCGCGTTGATATTTGTGCGCGGCCGGTTCGAGGGATGCGACGCGTGTTGGCGACAGGTTCTCGAGACAGGCGCTTTGCGGGTGCGTTGCGACTGTCGCGAGGACTGTTAGCACGCCATCCGGGATGCCGATGTCGACGCAGACGATTTCGCCGCAGTATTTTCTAGCTGGGTAGAGAACATGTGCTGGCTTCTTGCGAAAGAACGTGACGGTCAGTGCAGCGGTCCAGGGCTGACCGTCGGCGAGGAATACCGCTCGGTCCCCGTGGATGCCACTCGGTACATCGACGGCAACGACGGGTACGTCGGCCATTTCGATGTCTTCGAACAGCTGGCTAAGGTCCGGTTCGAGGCCGCGGCTGAGCCCGGCTCCGAAAATAGCGTCGACCACCAGGTCATGATGTACGGGCGCCTTCGGATCGAAGCGATGTGTCGGACCGTTCCATAGCTTCGCCATGGCTGCAGCGTCGGCTTTGAGTTTCGAGTGGTCGCCGACCGTCACGACCTCAACCGCGTAACCGCGCGCTTGAAGGTGTCGGGCGACAACATAACCGTCGCCGCCGTTGTTGCCGGGTCCACAGAGCACCATCGTTTTGCGAGGCGGCCAGCGCTTTGCGATTTCATTCGCGACCTTGCGGCCTGCGTTTTCCATCAACGTGAGCGTCGGAATGCCTGACGATGCCGCGAGGCGGTCGACCTCGGTCATCTCGGCGATGGTGAGAATTTCAGGCCCCGGGGTCCACATGCTCGATCAGATATCCGATGGGTGGCGGTCCGCCAAGTTCAGGAGCTTTTCGAGCGCGTGGACCGCTTGCAGAACGCGCGCGTCGTCGCCGTGGCGGCCTACGATTTGGAGGCCAATGGGGAGACCGCTCTGCGTGAAGCCGCAAGGGACGCTCGCGGCGGGTTGCTGCGTCAGGTTGAACGGATAGGTGAATGGTGTCCATTCCATCCACATCATGCCAGCTGGATCATACGGAGTGACGTGCGGCGTATCGAACGGCGGAACAGCGATCATCGGCGTGATCAAGAAATCGTAGTCCTGCATGAACGCCTTAAAGCCCGCGCCATATGCGGCGCGTTCGGCCGTTGCTTGCTGGAACTCTTTGCGCGTGATGGCGCGTGACTCTTCGAGCAGCGCGCGCAGGTTCGGGTCGAGCAGCTCTAGCTTTTCTTCCGTGTAGTCGCCGAGCAGAAAGCCTGCGCCTGACGCATACAAGGTGCGGAAGAATGTGGACGGGTCGCCGCCCGGTGGGTCGACGTCTGTTACTTGCGCGCCGAGTTCGGCGAAGCGCTTTGCCACGGCGGCCACAGTTGCTTCCACTTCGGCATCGACGCGTTCGACCCAGCCGAGGCGTGGGCTAAAGGCGATCTTCGCGCCGCGCTGGCTTTTGTCGAGGTTCCACGAGAAGTCGACTTGTGCGAACGGCTGTTGGTACCAATCGCGCGCATCGGGCTCGGCGATGACGTTGAGGAACAACGCGCTGTCGGCAACGGTGCGCGACATCGGACCGACGTGCGCAAGGTTCGTGAACGGGCTGGCTGGCCAAGCGGCGACGCGCCCGAAGGTGGGCTTCAAGCCGAACACGCCGCAGAAGCTTGCCGGGATGCGGATCGAGCCGCCAGCATCCGTGCCGATCGCGAGTGGACAATAGCCGGCGGCGAGTGCCGCCCCTGCCCCACCGCTGGAACCGCCGGGTGTCTTGGCGAGGTTCCATGGATTGCGCGTGACGCCCGTCAGCGGATTGTCGTTCGTGCCTTTCCAACCGAACTCGGGCGTCGTCGTCTTGCCGATGAAGATCGCGCCGTGTTCGCGCAGCCGCGCGACGCTGGGCGCATCGTGCTCGCAGGCTTGGCTCGGGTCGACGGTTTTCGAGCCGCGCATCGTCGGCCAACCCTTCGACACGACAAGGTCTTTGATCGCGACGGGCACACCGTCGAGCAGGCCTTGCGGCTCACCCGACATCCAGCGTTCTTCGGACGCACGCGCTTGGCCCAGCGTGGTCTCGGCGTCGACTAGCGCCATCGCGTTGATGTTCGCGTCGAGCGCCTCGATACGGCCGAGCAAATACTCGGCCACGTCGACCGGCGACAGGTCCTTGTCGCGATAGGCCGCGACGAGTTCGGTTGCCGTCATCCAGTGAATGTCGGTCATCCCGCTATCCTATCTGACCGCGGTGTCGGCGGTCTCTCCGAGTTCGACGAGCGAGATTGCGCGCCCTTTTGCTTCGAGCACAGTGATCGAGGCGTGCGCGGGCCTGAAACAAACGACACGGTCATCACCGATCGTAGCGCCGAGTGCGACGTTGATTGCGACAAAGTGCGAGAAGATGGCGGTGTCGTCTTGCAGGCTTGCGAGGTAGGCGACGACACCATTCCGCCAGGCTTGCAGCGAAGGGTCGGCGGTACCCCATTCACCCATCATGAGGTTGCGCAGCCAATCTGCGCGTTGCGCGAAAGGAACGCTGGCCGGTGTCGGGATTTCCGCCACAGCTTCGGCGATCTTCGCTTCGACGCCCATCATACGCGCGAGCGGGATCGCCGTTTCGCGTGCGCGACGGAGAGGGCTCGAGACGATGAGCTTTGGTGGAGTTTTTGCGAGTCGTTCGCCCGCGCTTTCGGCTTGCTTGCGGCCAAGTTCGGTGAGGCCCGGATCGGGGTCTGCCGATTGGCCCCAATTGCCTGACGGTTCGCCGTGGCGGATGAGATAGAGGCGCGGCATCGTTAGTGCGGCACGAATAGGTTGGTCTTTTCGCCGGACGTTACTTTGCCGCGGCGGCCCAAGGTTTCACGTTCCATTAGGTCGCTCAGCGTTGCAGCGTCGCTCTGCGTTTGGGCGACGAAACGCTTTCCGTTGCCAAGACGGCCGATGATGATGCCCATCTTCGGGCCCGTCCGATCGTGCATGACGGTGTACGTTTCCACTGTCCCCTCCCCGTCAGGCTTGGCTTCGACCTCAGGGCGCGCCATCGCGTCGATGTCGCGTTGATAGATTTTCGGATCTTCGCGCTTCCAACCGCCTTTGACCGGCGTCGTCGAATAGATGCCGAGCGAATGTTTCGTCACGTACCAACCGTTCGCCGTCACGAGACCAAAGCCGCCCGGCTTGCCACGCACCTTGTCCTTCATCGTCACGATTGAGTGCATGACGTAGTTGTTTCCGGCGCCGCCGAAATACGGCAGGCCGCCCGTTACCGTCAGACCTCGCGGATCGTCTTCGGCGAGGCCCAATTCCGCGCAGCCGATTTCCACCGCCGATGGGAAGCACGAATAGAGGTCAATGAAGTTCATGTCCGCGGCTGTCTTCCCCGCCATCGCGAAAGCCTTCTGGCCCATCGTTCGAATCGCGGGCGAGGAATAGTAATTCACGCGTTCGCTCACGTGCCAAATGTCCGTCGCGTCGGCACAACCGTGCAGATACACCCACTTGGATTCCGGAACGCCGAGTTCGCGTGCGGTCTTCACGTTGGTCATGATAACGGCGGCCGCCATATCCACCTGGATGATCGCATTCATGTACTTCGTGTACGGGAAACCCACGTAGCGGTTGTTATCACCTTGTGTTGCGATTTCTTCGGGCGTGCGGAACGTCGGGAACCATGCGTGCGGGTTTGCGGCTGCAACTTTCGAGAAAGGTGAGAAAAGTTTGCCAAGCGCCAGTTGATGCTCGCGCACCGTGCGCTTTTTGTCTCCGCGAATGCCGTTCTCAAACAGCGGATAGGTGTTCACCGGAAAGTAAAGCGCGTGCGCGCGTTCGATGTCGTTCGAGCCGCGGCGGCTGTCGCCGATGTGGGTCGGTTCGCCACCAGCGTCTTCGCCCCATTCTAGTTGAATGCCCTTGTTCAACGCGCCGATCATTGTGGCGAGGTCTTCGGAACCTGCGAGCAGCGCGACAGTCGTTTCCCCGTTGGCGATTTCTTCCGCCGTGCGATTGACGAGCCATTGCGGGGTGTTGCCACCGGCTGCCGTGTAGTACTCGTGCTTCGCCTTCGCGCCGATGCGATTTCCGAGCGAACGCGGTGCGTTCGTGTATTGGCCTATCGGCAAGCGGCCGGCTTCGGAAGAGTCGGCTGTGAAGCGGACGACCGAGATGTTGTCGATCAGCGGGGTGAGCTTGTCGCCGGCGCCGGTGTCGGCGAGTGCGCGCTTCGCCGCCTCATGCAGCAACTGCATCGGATCGAGGCTTTCCTCGAACTTGTTCTGCTGTGCGGTGCGTTGGGTAAGCTGTCCGCCGCCGATGAGGATCGGCATTCTGTCATCGGTCATGGTGCTTCACTTTAGTTGCGATTGAAATGCGTGCTTAGGCGACGCACCGCGTCTTCCAACACCGTGCGTTGTTTGCAGAATGCAAAGCGCACGAGGGTTTGAGGGGCGTCGCCGGTGAAGAAGACGGAGAGCGGGATCGCCGCGACCCTCGCGTGTTCGGTCATGTGTTTGCAGAAGTCGACGTCGCTGCCGTTGAAGCGGAGTTTCGAGATGTCGGTCGTGAGGAAGTACGTGCCTTGCGCCTTGAGAGGTTCGAAGCCGATCGCCGCGAGTTCGCGCGCGAGGTAGTCGCGGTTGCCTTCGAGTTCCTTCGCGAGGTTCAGGTAGTAGTCCTCGAAATTGTTTAGGCCGTGGGCGACGGCGATCTGCAAGGCGGCTGGCGTCGTGAACGTGATGAATTGGTGTGCCTTGGAGACCGCACCGATCAGGGCGGCTGGCCCTGTGACCCAGCCCACCTTCCATCCGGTGAGCGAGAATATCTTTCCCGCGGAACCCACGCGCACGCAGCGCTCATACATATCCGGCAAGGTCGCCAGCGGCGTGTGCTTCAAGCCATCGAACGCCAGGTGTTCGTAGACCTCGTCGCAAATCGCGAGCGCGTCGAAACGCTTCAAGAATGAGGCAAGCAGATCGAGTTCGGCGCGGGAGAAAACCTTACCCGCCGGGTTCATCGGCGAGTTCAGCAGGATTGCCTTCGTCTTCGGCGAGAAGGCGGCGGCGAGCGCTTGCTCGGTGAGCGTCCAGTTTGGCGCCGACAAGCGGATTGGCTTGGCGACGCCACCGACGGCTTCGATCATCGGCCTATACGAGTCGTAAGCGGGCTCGATCAGCACGATCTCGTCGCCGGGGTTGACCAGACCCATGATCGAGGCAGCGAGCGCCTCGGTCCCGCCGGACGTAACGACGACTTCGCTACACCAGTCGTAAGTCAGGTCGTAGAAGCGCTTCGCGTGCGCGGCCAAGGCCTGGCGCAGCGCTTCGACGCCCATCATCGGGGGATATTGGTTCGGTCCTTCAATCAGCGCTTGTGCGGCGTGTTCGCGCAACGCCAGGGGGCCGTCGGTGTCCGGAAACCCTTGGCCGAGGTTGATCGCGCCACGCTGGTTCGCCAGGCCGGACATAACTGTGAATATCGTGGTTCCGATCCCAGCAAAGGTCGGATTCAGCGGCTTCATGCGGGGCCTCATTCAGCGCGGCTGCACCTTGGCAAAGCGCGGAACTGCTCGCAAGGCGCGGTGGGCGTGCCCACAGTTTGTGCACACCTGCCTAGCGGAACGGCAGAATCTGAGATGTTCCGGCCAAAACACGCGCGCTAAGGTCCGCCGCGTTTCGAGGGTTTCGGCCTTCGGCACACTCCAAACGGAACTCGCGATGAAGAAAATCGAAGCGATCATCAAGCCTTTCAAACTCGACGAAGTGAAAGAGGCGCTGCAGGAAGTTGGCGTCCAAGGCATCACGGTCACGGAGGCCAAAGGCTTTGGAAGACAGAAGGGCCATACCGAGCTCTACCGCGGTGCGGAATACGTCGTCGATTTCCTACCCAAGGTGAAGATCGAGATCGTTCTGCCGAACGATCTGGTCGACCGTGCAGTGGAGGCCATTCAAAAGGCTGCGCGCACGGGACGGATCGGCGACGGGAAGATCTTCATCTCCTCGGTCGAGGAAGTCATTCGCATCCGCACCGGCGAAACCGGCCACGACGCTATCTAACATCCAATGCTCAACGCCCCCTTTGCGTGGGGCCAGGTCAAGGAGAACAATATGTCTAACGCAGATACCGTCCTTAAGAAGATCAAGGACGAAGAGGTCAAATTCGTCGACCTGCGCTTCACCGATCCGCGCGGCAAGTGGCAACACGTGACCTTCGACCTATCGCTGATCGACAAGGATTTGTTCGAGACCGGCACGATGTTCGACGGGTCGTCGATCGCTGGTTGGAAGGCGATCAACGAATCCGACATGACGCTGCTACCCGACCCGACGACCGCAGTCATCGATCCGTTCTTCGCGCAGAAGACGCTGATCCTGTTTTGCGACGTCCTTGAACCGTCCACCCATCAGCCGTATGGCCGCTGCCCACGCTCGATTGCTAAGGCGGCCGAGAACTACATGAAATCGGCAGGCGTCGGCGACACCGCGATGTTCGGCCCGGAAGCCGAGTTCTTCATCTTCGACGACGTGAAGTGGAATACCGCCCCGCACAACACCGGCTATTCCTTCGACGCCTCGGAACTGCCCGTGAACTCCGGCAAGGCCTACGACGAAGGCAACATGGGCCACCGTCCCGGCCCCAAGG
>JANLXP010000754.1:0-10516 GCA_031365165.1 Alphaproteobacteria bacterium | reverse complement strand
AGTTCTTGCAGGCCCAGACGAACTTGCCGCTCCACTTCAAAGCTGAGGCGACCATGTCGTCGATCAGACGGTGTTCGTAGACGATTTTCTTCGCGTCGAATTTCGCTTTGAATTCGGCATTGAAGACCTCTTCGAACAGATCTTTGAAGCGGTCTTCAATGCCGAATTCAAATCGAAATTCGACGCGAAAAAGATCGTCTACGAACACCGCCTGATCGACGACATGGTCGCCTCGGCACTGAAATGGAGCGGCAAGTTCGTCTGGGCCTGCAAAAACTACGACGGCGACGTGCAATCGGATTCTGTCGCGCAAGGCTTCGGCTCGCTGGGCCTGATGACCAGCGTACTGCTCACCCCCGACGGCCAAATCATGGAAGCCGAAGCAGCGCACGGCACGGTGACCCGCCACTTCCGTCAATGGCAGAAGGGCGAACAGACCTCGACGAACTCGATGGCTTCGATCTTCGCCTGGACCCGCGGCCTCATCCATCGCGGCAAGTTGGACGCCACACCCGACGTCACGCACTTCGGCGAGACGCTGGAGAAAGTTTGCATCGACACCGTCCAAGCCGGCGACATGACGAAGGACCTCTCGCTCCTCGTCGGCCCCGAGCAAAAATGGCTTTCGACCGAAGGCTTCCTCGACAAGATCGACGCGAACCTGCGCACCGCGATGAAGATGTAAATCTCAAGGGCGTGCGACGAAAATACGGGGATCCAAGGGCGCGCCTTCGGATCCCTTTTTCGTTTCTCAGGTACGCTTTCGCGCGGCAAGCATCATCAAAATCCCGAGCGTCGGCCCGATCAGCCCAAGCACGCTGCCTTCAAACCCGAATATGCCGCCGGTCACCATGTCCGGCCCGCTCACCGTGACCGGGTGCAAGCCCGTGCCGAGATCGTTGCCGCTGACGTTAAAGCCAAGTACCGGGCCTTGCATGATGTTCCAACCGGCGTGAATCCCGATCGGAAGCCAAAGCGAGCGCGTGCCAAGGTAGGCAAGCGACAACAACACGCTCGCCAGGAAAATATTGAGTCCACCGATCAGCGCCATGTCGCTCTTCAACAATGCGCCGGCGTGTAGCGCCACGAAGATAAGCGAGGACACAAGAACGGAAGCAGCCGTCGAAAACTTGCTCATCAACTCTTGCAGCACATAGCCGCGCATCATTATTTCTTCGCCGGCCGCCCCTAGCGTCATCCCGACTATGCTCAAAGCCATCGCGCTCATCGAGAAGTTCGAAACATCGGGATCGAACGTGGCCCAGCCGCCAAAGAACGCGGCCGCAACGGCGCTTAAGAAAATGAATCCGCCGACGGCGCCGCCGGTCAAGAAGTCGGCAATCGACCCCTCCGGCCTGAGCCCCATCGCCACCGGCGACTTGCGGTCGATGACCGCCGCCAGAAACATTGCCGGCAGCGACATGACCAAGAAATTGATGGCGCCCAAGATGAGAATTTTCGGCGTCGACGTTGCCGTATCGAGATTTAGGCCGAGCATCGGAAGGCCCACCTCGACGAGCCCCGCCGTGAACAGCCCCAAGATCAGAAAATAGAAAACGATCTTCCCCGTCGAGATCGCTGCGTTCTTTATCATCGCTACCAGCCCCGCTGTAGGACCAAGTCTAGCGCGCGTGGAGCATCACTGCGAATCGCCGCCAATCGGGTCGCCCAACGGGGTAACCGACGGCCGCTGGTCCAGCTCGTCAACGACGACATCGCTGGACACGTCCGCCCATTCGCCAGCCAAACGCTCATCCGCGATCTCGAAGATTCGAGCGCGCAACGTCTCGTCGCGGTCGAGCAAATTCTCGAAGTCGAGCGCGTCGATGATCATCATGTGCGTACGCGAGATCGCCGTAACGGTGCCCATTCGCTTCACGCGTTTGAGCAGTGCGAGCTCACCAAAAAACTCGCCGGCGCCGAGCTTGATATGTCCGCGGGGCAGCTGCACCTTCACCTCGCCGTCGGCGATGAAGAACATGCCCTCCGCTTCCTCGCCGCGCGCCGCGATCACCGTTCCCGCCGAAACCGCGCGCGTGCGCATGATCTTCATCACCTCGGCGATCGCAGCCGCGTCGAGCGCCGAAAATAGCGGAACCCGTGCGACCATCCCCCAGGTGACGACAAAATCGCGCCGGTGAATTTCGTTCACGAACGCAGTTGCCACAATGCCGATCGGCAGCGCAAACAGGCCCAGGCCGCTGATCATCACAAGCGACCCGAACATCTTGCCGAGCGGCGTCACCGGAACGGCGTCGCCGTAACCGATTGTGGTGAGCGTTGCCAATGCCCACCACATCGCGTCGGGGATCGTGCCGAATTGCTTCGGCTGCGTCGCACCTTCGATCAGATACATGATCGTGCCCGAGAACACGGCTGTGCCGATCATCAAGATCATCGCACCCACAAGCGCACGGCGCTCCTCGTAGAGCGCTCGCCCAAGGGTCACCATTGCCGGCGAGTAGCGCACCAACTTCAAGAAGCGCAGCAAGCGGAACATGCGCAGCACTCGCAAATCCGCCGCCGGCATGAAGACAGAAAGATAGCTCGGCGCGAATGCCAGGAAGTCGATGATCTGCGCCGGCCGCCGCGCAAACATCAATCGCCCGAGCAGCGGCCCGCGCTGACGAACTGCCGGAATCTCGATCGATGCCCAGAGCCTAAGCGCATACTCGATCGTGAAGATCGCGACCGACACCACGTCGAACACGGAGAACGCAGTTGCGAACTCGGCGTGGATCGAGGGCACGCTTTCGAGGATGACCGCAAGCACGTTGGCCAGGATCATAACGACCATGAAATCGTCGAAGTACCGCGCGGATGAATTCGACCCGCCCGCTTCGACGGTCAGATAAATCCAACGCCGCCAGCTGACGGGGTCACCGCCGGCTTGTGCGCGCGCGTCCATCACGCAGCCTTCATGGCAGCTGCAATCGCGTCGAGCGCCGCTTGCAGTTTGGCGCCATCTGGGCCGCCGCCTAGCGCCATATCGGGCCGCCCGCCGCCGCCCTTACCGCCGACGGCCTCGACGCCCTTCTTGAGAAGATCGACCGCGTTGAAGCGTTTGACGAGGTCTTCGGTAACGCCGACCGCGATCGCGGCGCTCCCGTTTGTCGCCGTCGCCAAGACGACGACGCCGGACCCGATCTGCTGCTTCGCCTGATCGACGAGCGAGCGCAAATCCTTCGGCTCGACGCCCGAGACCGCGCGCGCCATCAGCTTTACGCCGGCGATGTTGGCTGTCTCGTTTGCAGGCCCGCTACTACCGCCGCCCATCGCCAACTGCCGCCGCGCATCCGAAAGATCGCGCTCAAGCTTTTTGCGCTCCTCAAGGAGCTGCGAAATCCGGTCCGGCAACTCAGATGGTGTCGCGCGCATGGCCGACGCCGCTTCACGGATAAGCCGATGTTGTTCGTTCAGGTAAGTGAGCGCGCCCGCACCGGTCAGCGCCTCGACGCGCCTGACGCCCGCAGCCACCGCACTCTCGCCGACGATTTTCATCAAGCCGATATCGCCCAACCGCCGCACATGCGTGCCGCCGCAAAGCTCCACCGAATAAGTCTTGCCCTCGTTCGCACCCATCGAGAGCACGCGCACTTCATCGCCGTACTTCTCGCCAAAGAGCGCCATGGCACCTTGCTCGATTGCCTTCTCCGGCGTCATCAACCGCGTGACCACATCGTCGTTCGCGCGCACCATGTCGTTGACCATGGCCTCGATCGCCGCGACCTCGGTCTCGCTCACGGCCTTCGGATGCGAGAAGTCGAAGCGCAACTTTTCGGGACCGACGAGAGAGCCCTTCTGCGTCACATGCGGGCCGAGCACGCGCCTGAGCGCTTCATGCAACAAATGCGTAGCCGAGTGGTTCGCGCGCGTCGCCGTCCGCCGCACGTTGTCTACACGCAAGTCGACGACATCGCCGACCTTCAGCGTCCCACGATTGAGTTTGCCGATATGCACATGCATGTCGCCGAGCTTCTTTTGCGTGTCGCTGACCGCGAACTCGGCGCCCGCAGCCGTGAACATCGCGCCTTCGTCACCGACCTGGCCGCCGGACTCGCCGTAGAACGGTGTCTGATTGACGACGACTTGGCCCTCATCACCCGCGCTGAGAGAGGCGACCGGCTTGCCGCCCTTCACCAACGCGGTGACGATGCCTTCAGCTGCTTCCGTGTCGTAGCCCAGGAATTCGGTCGCGCCGGCCTTTTCGCGCAGTTCGAACCACACGCCTTCGGTCGCTGCTTCCCCCGAACCCTTCCAGGCCGCACGCGCCTCTTCCTTCTGCTTCGCCATCGCCACATCGAAGCCAGATCTATCGACGCCGATCCCGCGGCCACGAAGCGCGTCTTCGGTCAAGTCGTACGGAAAGCCGAACGTGTCGTAGAGCTTGAACGCAACGTCGCCCGGCAACGTCTTGCCTTCGGCCATACCACCGGTCGCTTCGTCGAGAAGCTTCAACCCGCGTTCAAGCGTCTGGCGGAACTTCGTCTCTTCGAGCTTCAAGGCCTCGGTGATCAGCGGCTGCGCGCGGCCGAGTTCCGGATAGGCAGCACCCATCTCACCCACGAGCACGGGCACAAGCCGCCACATCAACGGCTCCTTCGCACCCAAGATATGCGCGTGCCGCATCGCGCGGCGCATAATCCGGCGCAGCACATACCCGCGCCCTTCGTTCGACGGCGTTACGCCATCGGCGATCAGGAACGACGACGCACGCAAATGATCCGCGATCACGCGGTGCGAAGCCGCATGCGCACCGTTCGCGTGCTGCCCCGTCGCCTGTGCCGAAGCGTCGATCAAACGGCGGAACAGATCCGTGTCGTAGTTGTCGGTCTTGCCCTGCAGGATCGAGGAAATGCGCTCAAGCCCCATGCCCGTGTCGATCGAGGGCTTCGGCAGCGGCACGCGCTCACCCTTCGCCACCTGATCGAACTGCATGAAGACGAGGTTCCAGAACTCCACGAACCGGTCGCCGTCTTGGGTCGGCGAACCCGGCGGCCCGCCTTGGACGGTATCGCCGTAGTCGTAGAAGATCTCCGAGCACGGCCCGCACGGTCCAGTATCGCCCATCGACCAGAAATTGTCGGAGGTCGGAATCCGGATGATCTTGGACTCCGGGAACCCAGCGATCTTCTTCCAAAGTGCCGCCGCCTCGTCGTCTTCGGAATAGACCGTAACCAAAAGGCGCTTCGTATCGAGCTTGAACTCCTTCGTGATCAGATTCCAGGCAAGCTCGATCGCGACGTCCTTGAAATAGTCGCCGAAGGAAAAATTGCCGAGCATCTCGAAGAACGTGTGATGGCGCGACGTATACCCGACGTTGTCGAGGTCGTTGTGCTTGCCGCCGGCGCGCACGCATTTCTGCGACGAGACCGCGCGCGAATAGGGCCGCTTCTCGGCACCCGTGAAGACGTTCTTGAACTGCACCATGCCCGCGTTCGTAAACATGAGCGTCGGGTCGTTCCGCGGCACGAGCGGCGACGACGCCACCGGCGCATGGCCGTTGCGGGCGAAGTAGTCGAGAAACGTCGAGCGAATGTCGTTCAGAGCGGTCATGGCGGCTCAAATCGGCCTGTAATGTTGATGACCGGATGTATCGGCCCCTTCCGGCCCTGTCCAGGCGACGCGGCGCGCACAAATAGGACGGCCCGGACCTTTGGGGGAAAGGTCCGGGCCTAATCTCTCCACTTTGGGGGGGCACTGAGGGGGTGGAGAGAATTCCGTTGATGAGGCTGCTTAGGGCCTATTCCTCATCGTCGTCGTCATCGCTCTTCTCGGGCGGCGTGGCGAGCACGTTGCCCAGGATGCCTGCATTCGCACGCACCGCCGCCTCGATCTTCGCCGCGATGTCCGGGTTCTCGGCCAAGAACGCCTTCGCGTTCTCCCGGCCCTGCCCGATCCGCTGGTTGTCATAGGAGAACCACGACCCCGACTTCTCGATGATCCCGGCTTTGGAGCCCAAATCGACCAACTCGCCCGTCTTGGAAATGCCCGAGCCATACATGATGTCGAACTCGACCTGCCGGAACGGCGGCGCCACCTTGTTCTTGACCACTTTGACGCGTGTTTGGCTGCCCACCACGTCGTCTTTCTCTTTGATCGCGCCGATACGGCGAATATCGAGCCGCACGGACGCGTAAAACTTCAGCGCGTTACCGCCGGTCGTCGTTTCCGGATTGCCGAACATGACGCCGATCTTCATGCGGATCTGATTGATGAAGAGCACGATCGTATTCGAGCGTGAGATCGAAGCCGTAAGCTTGCGCAACGCCTGGCTCATCAACCGCGCTTGCAGACCGGGCAGCGAATCGCCCATCTCGCCTTCGATTTCGGCCTTCGGCGTCAGCGCCGCAACCGAGTCGATGACCACGATGTCGACCGCGCCGGAACGCACCAGCGTGTCCGTGATCTCAAGCGCCTGCTCGCCCGTGTCCGGCTGCGACACCAGAAGCTCTCCGATGTCCACGCCGAGCTTCTTCGCATAGCCGATGTCGAGCGCGTGCTCCGCGTCGACGAAGGCCGCAACCCCGCCTGCCTTCTGGACCTCGGCCACGATATGCAGCGCAAGCGTCGTCTTGCCCGAAGATTCCGGCCCATAAACTTCGACCACGCGGCCACGCGGCAAGCCGCCGATCCCAAGCGCAATGTCGAGCCCCAAAGAACCGGTCGAAACCGACTCGATCTCGGCCACCTTCTGGTTCGCGCCGAGCTTCATCACCGAGCCCTTGCCGAAGGCGCGGTCGATTTGGCTCAAGGCCGCTTCCAGTGCTTTCTTACGGTCCATATCGCCCTGCTGTTCTACGACGCGAAGTGCGGTGCTCATTGGGTGTCCTGCTCCTTATTTCACTTTAGGGTCTGTGCCTGCAACGAGAGGACATGTACGCAGTTCGTTCTGTTTTCGCAATCCATAGTCAATATGTTGAAATAAAACAGTTTTCAGACTCAAGTTCGGTTTTAGTTCCGAAAGATGCCCTCAAAAAATATCCCCTTCGACAACGTAGAACAATTAATGCACAGTTCGTCCGTCGAGGACTGCGCTGTGGAGCGAAACCGATGAAGCCGAAACCCCTCGCCGGCCGCCTCCCGCAAGAAGCCATGGCCCGCTTCGACCGCCTGCTCGCGGCCATGGCGCCAAAGGCCGAAGCCCCGGCCTCCCCAACCGCTTCGCCCAAGAGACCGAAGAAGAGCCGCGCACGAGACGCCAAGTCCGCCGCCAAGTAACAAGCGTTCGTTGCCTCAAACCTTCGGCCCGCCGTAGTCTGCTCCGTGTTGGGGTCACGCGGTCTCCCATCGCCAACGACGCGCACGCGTCCAAGCACCGTTCTGAAAGGCGCCATCGAACAAGGCGCATGGGAGCGGCCACATGGTCACGACAGCAACAAAAATATACGTCGCGCGCGCACTGCGCGATTTCGGGGACGGCTTCGTGGCGCTTCTGCTGCCCGTCTATCTCGCAGCCCACGGCTTAGATGCATTCGAGATCGGCACCGTTGCAACGCTTGCGTTGCTGGGCTCGGCTCTAGCGACGCTCGGCATCGGCTTCATCGGCGCTCACTACGCCAGACGAACGCTTCTGATCGCAGCTTCCGCTTTGATGGCCGCAACCGGCATCGCGTTTGCCGCATCCAGCATCACCGTGTTCGTATTCCTGATTGCCTTCGTCGGCACGATCAATCCAAGCGCCGGATCCGTCTCGATCTTCGTACCGTTGGAGCACGCACTCATCGCGCACACGACGCCGGACAAAGAGCGCACAAAGACCTTCGCACGCTACAGCTTGATCGGCGCCCTCGCGGCCGCCGTCGGCGCGTTCGCCGCAGCCGCGCCCGACGCGATGATAAGGTTTGGCCTGTCGAACCTCGAAGCGCTCCAAATCATGTTCGTCGTCTATGCCGCGTTGGGCGTTGCCGGAGGCGTGATCTACGCGACAATCCCGCGCAACGGCGACACGACGGAACGCGCCGCAGCAAAACCGCTCGGCGCCTCGCGTGCGATCGTGCTCAAACTTACGACCCTCTTCGCCATCGATTCCTTCGCAGGCGGCTTCGTCGTGCAATCGCTGATGGCGCTCTGGTTGTTCGACAAATTCGGTCTCTCGCTGACAACCGCAGCGACGTTCTTTCTCGTCACAGGGTTGCTCGGCGCCGTCTCGCTCCCCATCGCTGGCTGGCTCGGCACACGGTTTGGCCTCGTGAACACGATGGTCTGGACGCACATTCCAGCAAACCTCGCGCTGATCGGGGCAGCCGTCGCGCCGACCCTTGAAACCGCGCTCGCCCTCCTCGCCTTTCGCGCCGCCCTCTCGCAAATGGATGTGCCCGCGCGCTCGTCCTACGTGATGGCGGTCGTTACACCAGAAGAGCGCACGGCGGCGGCGAGTTTCACCGCCGTCCCGCGAAGCCTCGCCGCGGCGGCGAGCCCCGCCTTGGCCGGCGCGCTCTACGCCGCGGGCTATACCGCCGCCCCCTTGATCCTCTGCGGCGTTCTCAAAACGCTCTACGATCTCACGCTGCTCTACACCTTCCGCAACGTGAAACCGCCGGAAGAACAGCGCGTCTAGACATCAAGCCGGCGCATATTGCCGCCGCAGCATAAACGCCATCAACACAACAGCCGGCAACGCGAGCAGAACGGCCGCGCCGAGCGGCCCACCGCCATATGCAATCCCAGCGGCAATCACGCACACGGAAAAGCACCCGACATCCCATCCGCTTTCCGTGACAATGTGAAATCTGAGCGGACACGGCGACGCCTTCGCGAGATTGTAGATCACCGTCATCAGCACCGGCACATAGAAGCACATTGCAAACACACCGATCGCATTCGCCGCGATCGCCACCGCCGGCGTGCCGAGGCTCGTCCCCCGCAAGAAGATCGCCGCCGCCATCCCCACAAACACGAAGACGACCATCCGCGCGCCATGCCCCGCGTCGATACCTTTGCCAAGCACCAACCCACCGATAGCTCCGGCGATTGCAGCAATTGTCATCGCACCGCCGAACGACGTGTAGCTTTTGTCGAGCGCGACAAAGAGCGCGATCCACCACACGAGAACGTATGCGCCTGTGAACCATCCGTGGACGACGAAGATCCGCGCGCCGCGAAACGCGTGCGTGAACGCACCCGGCACAGCCGTCCGAACGGCAACCGCCGGCAACTTAAGCAACGGCAGCACGGCGAGCGCTTGAACGACCCCAGCGCCCGCAAACGTCACGAGCGGCCCAAACGTGACCAGACCCCACGTTCCCACGACCGGCGCCACGATCCCCATCAAGGCGACGATCGCTTCGCGCGCACTGATTTGATGTCCACGATGCTCACTGTCACCAAGTGAGGAAAAATACGCGTGATAGCTCGTCCAATAGAACGCATCGCCGACCGCAGAAAACACGCATCTGAGAAGAAGCCCGACCGACAGCCCATCGATCAACGCCGCAGCCGGATACTGCGCCGCAAGCACCAGTGTCCCGATGATCAGCGTCGTCTTGAGCCCATACCGCTTCGCGATCGGTAACAACAGCGGCCGCGAAACGAACCGCCCGAGAATGATTGCCGCCAGCGCCAACAACGCCTGCGGCACGCTCAACCCCGCCCGCACGAAATAGACGAGCAAGAACGTTCCCGCACCCGCCGACGCGAACGCTTGAAACGCATAGTGCACATTGACGCGATTGACCGCGCTGTTCGCCAAGTAAGCCATGAACCTGCCGTGAGAATGAGGAAAGCACGCGCTATGCGGAGGGAATCCCTCTGACCTCAGAACTCACTATGACCCCGGGTCGCACGACGCCGCAAGTGCACGGAAGTCACAACGCCCTGGGAGCGCCGGCCTCCGGCCGGCACTTGTCGAGGTCTTCATTCAGCCACGATCATCGTCAATCAATCCATCATGACGACAAGGTCCTGGCGCTCCCGCGGCTATCTTCCACACTGGGAAGTTGGCGCGTCACCACAGGCGATCACGTTCCGTCTTGCCGATAGCTTGCCCTCAACAGTGCTGGACCGCTGGCAAGCAGAGCTTGAACACCTACAATCCGACACCAAATCGCTCGAACGGCGCAAGCGCATCGAGACCGCTCTCGACCACGGCCACGGCGAGGCTTTGTTGTCCGATCCAAACGCGGCCGAAATCGTCGAGCACGCCTTTCTTCACTTCGACGGCGCCCGTTACGAGTTGCATGCGTGGTGCATCATGCCGAACCACGTCCATGTCATCGTGACGCCACGCGATGATTGGACACTCGCCGACATCCTGCACAGTTGGAAACCGTTTACGGCGATCCAGATCAACAAACTGCTGAACCGCAAGGGCGCATTGTGGGCCCGAGAATATTTCGACCGCGCCATACGCGACGACGTCCACTTCGCAAACGCCGTCGCTTACACAGAGATGAATCCGGTCAAGGCGAAACTCTGCGCCCGACCTGATGATTGGCGCTTCTCGAGCGCTTGGCGTTTCCCCTGGGAGCGCCGGCCTCCGGCCGGCTCTACCTAGCAACTTCACCTCAGCAAGTGC
>JANLXP010000718.1:0-2695 GCA_031365165.1 Alphaproteobacteria bacterium | reverse complement strand
CATCTGGTCGCTGATGCGGCGGCTTTGATCGACGCCGCCGGTGCGAAGAACACGTTGCTGATGGCGCACGATTGGGGTGCCGTCATCGCGTGGAATTTTGCGATCCGCAAAGTGCGCCCGCTCGCGCGCCTTGTGATCATGAACGTGCCGCACCCGGCCTGCATGGCGCGAGAGTTGCGCACGTGGGCTCAGCGGCGGAAGTCTTGGTACATCTTCTTCTTCCAGATTCCGTGGCTGCCGGAGCGCGTGTTGGCACGGCGCAAGGCACAGGCGGTCGGTCGCGCGTTTAGCGACATGGCGGTCGACAAGAGCCGTTTTCCCGTGGCCGTTACAGACGAGTTCCGGCGCAACGCGCTGGAGCCCGGCGCGTTGACCGCGATGGTCAACTATTACCGAGCCGCCGTGCGCGCGGGCGAGAAGGCGATGAACCCGGAGCCTGGCACGGTCGACATTCCCACGCTCATGATCTGGGGCGAAGAGGATACCGCGCTGGGCAAAGCGACGACGGTCGGCACCGACAAGTATGTGAGCGATCTGACGCTACGCTACCTGCCCGGCGTCTCGCATTGGGTGCAGCAGGAAGCGCCCGAGACCGTGAATGCGATGATTGAGGCTTGGCTGAAGGGCCAACCGGTGCCGATCGAGGGCGAAATTCTGCGCTAAGTTTTTGGCGCGGCGAGACCCGAGGCAATAAACGCGGCGAGTTCGCGTTTGATCGTTTCAATCGGCGTTGCAGCGGCGGCGGCCGCAATCGGCAGCCCTTTCGGGTATTTGCCCGACTTCAGCGTCGTGATCATCATGAGCGACTGTTGTGTCGCCGAGCGCATGAAGGCCAGGCGCCATTTGCGCATCATCAGATCATCGGCGAGATGCGGCACAGCGCGAACCAACGCGGCTTCGAACCGTTCGAATATGCGGATCTGACTCTCCGGGGGCCGCCCCAACTCTTCGAAACCTGGTTCCCAAGTCAGGCGCGAAAGGAAGCGAATGAAGTGCTGCCAGCCGTCCGTTTCGGCCAACGCCTTGTCAACGATCGGGAAAATCATCGCCTCAACGAGTTCGACCGCAGTCGGTTCGCGACCCTCGCGCCCGGCTTTCGCTTCGACGCCGTCGAGCGCGATCGTGCGCAATTGTTCAAGATCGCCGGCGCGGCGCTCCAGCACCCTGCGAACCAGGTTTTCTTTCGTCTCGAAGTGATAATTCACTGCGGCGACGTTGACCTTCGCCTTTTCGGTGATGTTGCGAACGGAGGTGCCTGCGATCCCGAAGTCGGCGAACAATTCTTCCGCGGCGGCCAAGATACGATCGATCGTGGCAGTGGACTGGGGGGACTCGCGTAGTGACGGTTCTAACTTGACCATACGGGTGACAGCATAACGCCCGCACACGGGTCCACAAGAGATATCTCTATTGCAGCGCACACGTGTTCTGAGGTTGATTTGGCCAAACGCGTTAACACTCGGAGGTTCCCGATGCCTGTGACATATGACGGCCTGATGTCGTTGAAGGCGGAGGGCGACGTTTTCAGTTACGGCGACAGAGAGACGATGCTCTACGCGCTCGGCGTCGGGATGGGGCGCGATCCAATGAACGAGGCGGAACTTCCGTTCGTGTACGAGAACGGCTTGAAGACCGTGCCAACTTTGGCAACCGTGATTGCCTGGGCGCAGCGCACAATCGGACAAGCCGGGATCAATTACCTGATGGTCGTGCATGGCGAGCAACGCTTGACCGTGCACAAGCCCTTGCCTGCCTCGGCAACGATTATCGCGGATGAACGTGTGGTCGCGGCCGTCGATAAGGGGGCTGGAAAGGGCGCGTTGATCTACACCGAGAAAGTCATCCGGCTGAAGGATACGAACGAGAAGCTCTGCACGCTGGGCGGCACGATTTTCGCACGCGGCGACGGCGGCTTCGGTGGGCCATCAACCGGTGGGCCTGAGCCGCATCCGATCCCCGAGCGCAAGTCGGACGTCTCATGCGAGACGGATACGCGGGTCGATCAAGCCTTGCTCTACCGGCTGTCCGGGGATCGCAATCCGCTGCACTCGGATCCAAAGGTCGCCAAGATGGCGGGGTTCCCGAGGCCGATCCTGCATGGGCTGTGCACCTATGGGACCGTATGCCGGGGCGTCTTGCAGACGATCTGCAACTACGACCACGCGATGATCGCAGGGTTCGATGCGCGTTTCTCGGCGCCGGTGTTTCCGGGCGAGACGATCGTCACCGAGATGTGGAAGGATGGGAACATCGTTTCGTTCCGCTCAAAAGTGAAAGAGCGCGACATCGTCGTGATCAACAACGGCAAATGCACGCTGACGCATTGACGACGTTCGAGCCGTTCTACGATCCGATTGGCGAACCGGCCGAGCTCATCGCCACGGGCCGCGCCGACGAAGTCGTCGCGCGTTGCGAGGGCCTGATGAAGGCTAATCGCGCTGGAATCTTGACGCGGGTTGCGCTCGGGCGCGGGCTTATTGCGCTGGGGCGTGCGCCGCACGCGATCGAGGTTTTGCGCGAGGCAAGCTTGTTGTCGCCTGATACAGCCGAGGTCGTACTGGCGTTCGGCGAAGCGTTGGCAGCAAACGACGCTTTGCCCGCAGCCATCGGCGAGTTTCAGCGTGCGGTGCGTCTTGCACCCAACGACGGGCGACCTCATTGGCAGATTGCGCGGCTGTGGCTTGCGGCGGGCGAG
>JANLXP010000581.1:0-2496 GCA_031365165.1 Alphaproteobacteria bacterium | reverse complement strand
GGCCCAAAGGCCAGCGGTGACGGCCGGATTGAAATGACCGTCTGAGATGTGGCCGAAAGCGTAGGCGCCGGTGAGGACCGTCAAACCAAACGCGAATGAAACGCCTAAGAGGCCGATACCGACTTGCGGAAATGCGGCTGCGATGACGGCGCTGCCGCAACCGCCGAAGACGAGCCAAAAGGTGCCGATAAACTCGGCAGCCATTTTGCGACCGATGTCCATGGTGTGTTTCCCCTCAAAAGGGCGCCGATTCGCGCCATAGGCGAGAGTGTCGGCGAAGACACAGACGTTGTCGACGGCGCGGCAATGGGCAGGCTTAACGCTGCAGATTTGCTATGCTCGCGACCGGGGCAATGGTTGGGGAACCGTCGCAGCGTGCTTGGGATTTGGATGATTGTCGCGACGGCGGTGGCGGCCTCTGTGCCAGCCGCGCCGAAGGCTGCGCCTACGGCCGTGCAAACGAAGGTGCAAACCGTTGCAGCGGCAGACACGCGGCTTGAACGGGCGGCGGGCGCGATCGACGACGGGCATTATTCGTTCGCGCTCGATCTTGTCGCCAGCGCTTTGAACGACGGACAACTCTCAGCCACGGACGGCGATTGGGCGGCTTATCTGAAGGCGCGTGCGCTTGCAGGTTTGGGCAAGACGAGCGATGCCGAGAAGGTCGTGCGCGAGCGCTACACCGCAAGCCCCAATGGATACACGTGGGCCTCGCTCGTCGCGATCCTCACGACGAACGGGCGGTACGATCTGGCGGCGACCGCGATCCTCGATCTTGAGGAAGAAGATTTCATCATGGTCAACCGCCTGCGTCCGGCGGTCGTTGAGAGCATCGTGTCGTCGCTTGGCGCCGTGCCGGCGCGCGACAGGTTGATCGTGCGCTTGGTCGAAGGCCGCTACAGCGGACCGTCGGGGCAGCGCGTGCCGGACACGTTGCGCCTGCGCTATATCGGGATGCTGCTCGGCCAACGGCGCGTCGAAGATGCGGCGCGGCAGACGGAGGCGTTGGAGACGCCGTCGATCCTGAGCGTCATTTTGACGGACAAAGCGTTCGAACCGCTCTGGGACCATCCGGGCGTGCGTGCGCTGATGGCGCCGGGTGCGTTGGTCGCGCGCGTGGAGCGCGGCTTGCAGCTGCAGTTGGAGCAAGCGTCGCTGACGTCGACGGATTGGCTGAACGTGATGCGGTCGCTGCGCGTGATCGGCAAGGCGGATGAGGCGGTGCGCCTTGGGCTTCACGCTGTCGAACAGGCGCGGCGGGAGAAGAAGGCTGCCGGGGCTGCGCTTCGGCTTGAGATCGCAAATGCGTACGCGGATTTGGGTCAAGCGTGGGCGGCGCGGCGTACGGCGCGCGCTCTGTTGAAGGAGGAGCCGTCGCTTTCGATCGCGCTTCGGGTTGCGATTGCGCAGGTATTGGACGTGACGGGTGATGACGACGGCGCGCTGCAGTTGCTTGGCACACTGGAAGGCGAGGCGCGCACGCCTGCGGTGCTAAAAGCGACTGTGTGTGCCGCGCACGATATCGGGCGGACGGCGAAGCGCGACGAGGCGCTGGCCGCGCTCGACGCCATGAAAGATCAAGCGCCGGCGGAATCGTTCGACGCGTTTGTGTGTACGGGCCAGAAGGATAAGGCCGCGGCAGTGTTGGCTTCGATGTTTGCGAAGCCGGAGTTGCGTGCCGCTGCGATTATGCTGGCGCAGCTTTACGCCGATCCGATCAAGCCCGTCGCCAATCAAAGCGACATGCGTTACCGGATGCGCGCACTCGTGGCGACCGCGGCGGTACAAGAGGCGATCAAGCCCTATGCGCGCTCGATCCCTCTGCCGTTTACGATCGCCAATTCGCGCGGGCTTTAGCGGCCGCGCGGCGCGAAGTTGACGCGGCGGGTTTCCTTAATCCCGTTGGTGGTGAGATTGCCTTCGACGATCTCGTAACCCATCAGCGCGAGCGTGCGGTTGCCGAGGAAGATCGGTCTGGCGTTGCCGTACCAATCGACGCAGGACGCTTGGCATTGATCGTCGACCACGTGGCCGTCATCGGCGAAGAGTTCACCCAACGGCGCGAATTGACGGTCTGTCCGGCGCAGGAACGTGATTGCGGCCGAGCTTTCGATCAGTTGGCTTGCGCCCGGCCGCGCGGCGCGCGCGACGGGCAGCGCCAAGAAGCCGTCGTCGGCGTTGCCGCCACCTGAAGGCTTGAAGAAGAAGCCGTGGCTGCGGGTCTCGCCTTGGCTGGCGCGCTCCAGCGTGTAGCGGTCGCCGATCACAGGCGATTGCGGGGCGGTGAGTTCGACGGCTTGGAAGTGCAGGTCGCTGGCGTCGGCGCCGACCACGACGGCGTTGCGGCCGAGCGCATCGATGCGATCGACGCCGTGCTTCAGTTCGAAGCGTGCGGCTTCGCCACCGCGAACCGCAGCGACGAACAGCAACGAGCTCGAATCCTGCGGGCGGCCCCAGCTGTTTCCGGTGCCGTAGAGCACGTAGTCGCCGACGAAC
>JANLXP010000697.1:0-2381 GCA_031365165.1 Alphaproteobacteria bacterium | reverse complement strand
CACTCGACAGCATGTTCAATCCGATCGTGCGGCTCCGCTCCGGCGGCTACATCGTCATCAACCAGACCGAAGCGCTGGTCGCAATCGACGTGAACTCCGGCAAATCGACGCGCGAACATCACATCGAAGACACCGCGCTTAAAACAAACCTCGAAGCCTCAGAAGAAATCGCGCGCCAACTCCGGCTGCGCGACCTCGCGGGCCTCGTTGTGATCGACTTCATCGACATGGAGGAGCACCGCAACAACCGCTCCGTCGAGAAGCGGTTGAAGGATTGCCTCCGCCACGATCGCGCGCGCATTCAACTCGGCCGGATCTCGCCGTTCGGCCTGCTCGAAATGTCGCGCCAGCGCCTGCGCGCCGGCATGATCGAGGGCGCAACGATTTCGTGCCCGCATTGCGAAGGCCGCGGCGTCATCCGTTCGGTGGGTTCCATGGCGCTGCGCGTTCTGCGCGCTGTCGAAGAATATTGTCAGCGCGAGAAATTACTCGCCCTAACGCTGCGCATTCCGCCTGAAATCGCGCTCTACATCCTCAATCACAAGCGCGCCCAACTGACGTCGATCGAAGATCGTCACGCCGTATACGTCTACGTCGAATCCAAGGCCTCGCTTGCGGCATCCACCTACGAAATCGAACGCGGCACCAGCGTACCGTTCGAGCCGCGCAAGGCTGCCGCAGCCGATGCCGTCACAGTCGAAAGCGAACTCGAAGCAAATGACGACGTCCATGAGGACGACGAAGTAGAAACCGCAGACGCGCCCGAAACCGAAGAACGCGAAGACGCCCCGCAAGCCGAAAAACCGCGCGTCAATGGCGAGGGCGACGGCCCGCGCCGCCGCCGCCGCCGTCGCGGCAGAGGCCGCGACCGTGAGCGCGCACCGGGCGACCAGCCCCAACCCTCGCAAGCCGAAGGCGCGCCGTTCGTCGAGCATGCGGAATCGACCGCCGAAGCCAATGACGATGAAGGCGATGCAGACGCCGAAGGATCGGAGGGTGACGACAACAACGAAACCGGTACCCAACCCGCGGCCGCGTCAGGTGAAGCCGGCGAAGGTCAACGCCGCCGCCGTCGTCGTGGCCGCCGCGGTCGCAGAGGCCGCCGCCCTGAAGAGGGTAGTGGCGAGTTCGTGCCGCAGCAGCACAGCCCCGCGCCCTCCCCTATCGGTCATCTGCCGACGCCAGCGGAAGCATTGAACGCGCCGGATTGGCCAGCGACTGGCGGGTTCGATACGCGCCGCGGCGAACGCCCGGCGCCCTACGAACAACCACGCTCAGCGCCGCCGCCGCCCAAAGCGGAGCCCGTCGCCGAGGTCGCACCAGAAACGAAAGCCGAGCGCCCCTCGATCGCGTCTCTGTTTGGATTTGGCGCAAAGCCGGAAGAGGCGACCCCGCCCAGTGGCGAACCGAAGCCCGAACGCAAAGGCTGGTGGAACAAGCGAAGCGGCAACTAGCGCCGCTTCGCGCACCACGTCCGCAACGCATCGGCAGCGCGATCGACTTCGTTCGCGCTGCCCGCGTATGAAAAGCGAACCCAACGATCACCCTCGACAGGATCGAAATCGTTGCCAGGCGTGGCCGCAACGCCTGTCTCGTCCAAGAGCGCTTTCGTAAACGCCGTCGCGTCCAGCCCGAAGGGCGACACGTTCGCATAGACGTAGAACGCACCGTCCGCCGGCGCGATCGTACCGAACCCAGCCTCACCGAGCGCCTTCAACAACCGCTCGCGATTGCGCGCATACGTGCGCACGTGGCCATCCAACTCTTCGTTCGCATCGAGCGCGGCTAATGCCGCCATCTGCGAGATCGTCGGCGGCGAAATGTAGAAGTTCTGCGTCAACCGCTCGATCGGCCGAACCAAACTCTCGGGCACGACCATCCAGCCGATCCGCCACCCGGTCATCGAGAAGTATTTCGAAAAACTATTGATCACGACGACATCGTCGGAGAACGCGAGCGCCGTTTGAGCGCGCGGCCCGTACGTGATGCCGTGATAAATCTCGTCGGAGATCAGCTTCACCCCGCGCCGCGTGCAATGCTCGACGATGCCCTTTAAGTCGCGCTCGCCGATCACCGTACCGCTCGGATTGGCGGGGCTCGCAATCAGCAGCGCGTCGATGTCGCCGGCCTCGGCAACCGCATCGGCCGTCAACCGGAACTGCATCGCCTCACGACACGTGATCAGCCGCGGCACAAGACCCAACGCATGCGCGATGTTGCGATAGGCCGGATACCCCGGGTTCGCCATCGCAAGCGTTTGCCCCTGATCCAGCATCGCCAGGAACGCGAGCACGAACCCAGCCGACGATCCGCCGGTCACGACAACGCGCTCGGGAGCAATCTGAACGCCGTAGACCTGCGCGTAGTGCTTCGCGATCCGC
>JANLXP010000686.1:0-2428 GCA_031365165.1 Alphaproteobacteria bacterium | reverse complement strand
CCGTCGCGCGTGATCGCGAACGACGAGCGCGGCGCGTTCTGCGGCGGCAGATTGCGCGCGATGATATCCAGCATCTGCGCCTTCGTTTCGATCGGCTCGTGCGCCCAATAGCGTAGCGTTTCGCTATCCCGAAAGAGCGGGAACAGCGCCTCCGCATCCGACCGCTGCAAAGGTCTCAACACCAGCCGCTCGGTCTTAAGAATAGGTATGTCGGTTTCGACCGGCGTTGCCGGCCCCTTCAATTCAACGGTCGTACCGAAGGGATCGCTGATGTAGATCGAGGGACCGTCGCCTTGGGCACCATAGCGTATACCCTTCTCGCCGATTTCGACGCCGTGCCCTTTCAGATAGGCCTCGATCGCCTGCTCGTCGAACGGCTCGATGCGAATGCAGATATGATCGACGTTGACCGCATCCGGTGTGAAGGGTTTCGCGCCAGTCGACTTAAGCCAATGGCCGTTCAGGTCGACGAGATCGATAATCGACGCCCCAACCCGCAGCTGAACCATGCCGATACGCTCTAACGTGCGCTCGATCCGCGCGCCCAGAACATCGCGGTAAAACGCAAGCGCACGCTCCATATCGGGCACGCGAAGCACGACATGGTCGAGGCACTCCAGCGTGAACGGCGCGCTTGTCACCCGAAGATGCGGTGCCACACGGCATAGCCGAGCAGCGTCGCGCCCGTCACGAAAATGAAACCGCCTGAAGCCTGGTTCATGCGCTTCAGTGTGCCTTGCTCAATCGTTTGGTGCCAGTAGCTCGTCACCGCCGTGACCACGAACCACCACAGCACCGAGCCCGCAAACGCCGACAAAACCATGATGAATGTCGCAAACGAGTTCACGTGATAATCTACGACTTCGCGAAACGCGCCGAACATGGTCGCAAAGCCAACCATGGTGGCTGGATTGGTGATCGTGAGCGCAAACGTGGCTGCAAACCCGCCCGCTAGGTTGCCCACCGAACCCGTCGCCATACTGCCGTCCGGATTGCGCAAAATCTCAGGCGGAGTCGCGTAGATGAAGACGCGCGCGCCGTAGAACATCAAAATCGCGGCGCTGCCGAGCTGCAACGGCGCGCCCATCTCTTGGATTGCGTCGAACACCCACTTCACGCCAAAGCCCGCAACGACCGCGAACACGCCGTCGCCCATCGCGGCGCCAAGCCCCGCAAGAAACCCGTTCACTTGCCCATAAGACAACGTGCGTCGGATGCAGATGATGTTTGCAGGCCCGATCGGCGCGGCCGCAATGATGCCGATCACGATCCCGCCGCCGATTAGCAGTAGCCAGTCAAACCCTTCAGTCACTGGCGAAGGCCCCCGGGGATCAAAAAACGCGCGCGATCATAGCGAACCCGGCACGCCGCCGAAATCGCTATCGCAGGCCAAAAAGGTGGCTGATGCTGGTTAATAAGTCCTAACGCTGCACGTCGACAACGATGCGGCCTTTCACCTGGCCCTTCAGAATTTGGGAACCCAGCGCAAGTACGTCCTCGAGAGGAACGGTCTTCAACCCGTCGGCCAGCTTCTTCATGTCGAGATCCTGCGCCAGCCGCTGCCACGCTTGCTCGCGCCGTGGCAGCGGACAATTGACGGATTCGATGCCCGCAAGCGTAACCCCGCGTAGAATAAACGGCGCAACCGACGACGGCAGATCCATCCCCTGTGCCAAGCCGCAAGCGGCAACCGCACCGCCGTAACTGGTTCCCGCGAGCACGTTTGCCAGCGTCTTCGATCCGACGGAATCGACAGCGCCCGCCCACCGTTCTTTGGCAAGCGGCCGTACGTCGCCGCTGAGTTCCGCCCGGTCGATCACCTCGCTTGCGCCAAGATCACGCAGATAGTCGGCTTCATTCATCCGGCCAGTGGACGCAACGACCCGAAATCCAAGCTTCGACAACAACGCAATCGCAACACTGCCGACGCCACCGGCGGCGCCCGTCACCAACACCGGCCCCTTCGCGGGTGTCAGCCCCAAATCCTCAAGCGCCATGACGGCGAGCATTGCCGTGTAACCGGCGGTGCCGATCGCCATCGCATCGGCGGGCGTGAATGCGCGCGGCACATGCACCAGCCACCCGCTCTTCACATGCGCACGCGTGCAGTAGCCGCCATTGTACGATTCGCCCATACCCCAGCCGTTCGCAACCACAGCATCGCCGGGCTTGAACTTCGCATCCGCCGACGTCAGCACGTGGCCGGCGAAGTCGATACCGGCGACGAGCGGAAACTTGCGCACCACCGGCGCCGCGCCCGTTACCGCAAGTCCGTCTTTGTAGTTCAGCGTCGAGTGCGTAACGGCGACGGTGACGTCGCCCTCACCAAGGTCGCGCTCTGCGATTTCCGACAGCTGCGCCGTCTGTCCGGCTTCGGACTTGGTTACCAAGATGCATCGAAATTGTGCAGACATTGCTCGATTTCCTT
>JANLXP010000650.1:0-8028 GCA_031365165.1 Alphaproteobacteria bacterium | reverse complement strand
CTACGATCCGCGCACGATGTCGGTCGGTGCCCCGCCGATGCGCGCATTGCTCGACGCGGCCCGCGCACCGATCCATCTCACGCGAGGCGAAGCCGATCGCCTGGTCACACTCGAACAACTGCGTGCTTACGACGCCGAAGCCGTCGACCTGAAGGGTTCCGGTCACAACGCGATGGTCGAAAGCCCGAGCGCTGTGTGGGATTGGATCGAAAGCCACTACAAATGAGTGGGGCCGATCTCGCTCGCAGCTTCGACCTGAAGAATCTACCAGACACTTTCTACGACGACCCCTTCCCCACCTACCGCGCCCTCCGCGAGCACGAACCGGTCAAGCGCTTACCCGACGGCGCTGTCTTCTTGAGCCGCTACGCCGACGTGCTGGCCGTGTATCAAGACACCGCAGCGTTCTCGTCCGACAAGAAAGCCGAGTTCGGCCCGAAATACGGCACCGCCTCGCGACTGTTTCGTCATCACACGACAAGCCTGGTCTTCAACGACGCGCCGTATCACACGCGTGTGCGCCGCTCGATCATGGGAGCACTCGTTCCGAAAGCGCTGGCGCCTCTTGAACCCAAACTCGACCGCCTCGTCGATAGACTTCTCGGTGAGGCAGCCGCCAAAGGGTCGATCGACGCCATCGCCGATTTCGCGGGCGCCATTCCGATCGAGGTGATCGGCGATCTGCTCGCGATCCCCATGGCCGATCGCGCGCCGCTGCGCGATTGGTCGCTTGCGATCCTAGGCGCACTCGAACCCGTGCTCGCAAGCGAAGGCTTTGCGCGCGGCGAGCAAGCACTGGCGGGCTTCCACGCCTATCTCGACATCCTAATTGACGAACGCCGCAAGCATCCCGCTGATCCCGACCATGACGTCTTGACCCGCCTGCTCCAAAGCGAAGGCGAGCCGCTCTCCGGCCCCGAACTCGCCGAGAATTGCGTCTTTCTTTTGAATGCCGGCCACGAAACCACCACGAACCTGATCGGCAACGCGATCGAACTGTTCGCCCGTTTTCGCGATGAGCGCGCGCGTCTCCTCACAAACGAAACGCTGTTCCGCCCGGCGATCGAAGAAGTGCTGCGCTACGAAAGCTCGAACCAGCTCGGCAACCGCGTCACCACCCGCGCGACCGAGATCGGCGGTATCGCACTTGACCCCGGCACGTTCGTGACCCTCGGCATCGGCGCGGCAAACCGCGACCCAACCGAATTCGCCGACGCTGAACGCTTCGACATTGCACGAACCCCGAACCGTCATCTGGCATTCGCAGCCGGGCCGCACCAATGCGCCGGCATGAACCTGGCGCGCATGGAAGCACGCATCGCGCTCAGCAAATGGATAAAGCGTTTCCCGAACTACGAACTGACGGAGCGCCCAACGCGCAACCGCCGCGCCCGCTTTCGCGGTTTCGCGGCGCTAGCCGTCGCCGTGCACTGACGCAAGCGCCTTGGCGAACCGAACGACCTCGCCGTCGTCGCGGAAGCCGGCCACGTTCATCCGGCCGGAGCCCACGATATAAACCGCGTGTTCGTCCTTCAGACGCGCCACCGCTTCCGGCGTGATCTGAATTTGGCTGAACATGCCACGCTGTTGCGCAACCGCGCCAAGCCGCGGATTGAGCGCCGCAAGGCGAGCGCGGTTGTTCAGGATGCGCCCGCGCATATCGTCGAGTTCAGCCTTCCAATCACGCGTGAGCTCGGCAGATTGCAGCACCAACCGCACGACGGCCGCGCCGTGATCGGACGGCATCGACCAGTTCGCGCGCGCCAACGCCAACGCTTGCGAATAAGCGGCATTCGCCGCGCGGCTATTGCCGGCCACGATAAACAGCGCGCCGACGCGCTCGCGGTACACGCCGAAATTCTTATCGCTCGCATAGCCGATCAACGCTTCGTCGACGTGATCGAGTACGAGGCGAAGCCCAGCAGCGTCCTCGGCCAACCCCTCGCCCAAACCCTGATAAGCAAAGTCGAAATACGGCACGAGCCCGCGCTTCGCCAACGTCTCGGCAATCACGCGCCACTGCTCAAGCGTGTAGTCGGCGCCTGTCGGGTTGTGACTGCACGCTTGCAGCAACACGATGTCGCCGGTGTCGGCGCGTGTGAGCGCGCCCATCGTCTCGTCGAACAACAGCGTCTGCGATGTCTTGTCGAAATGCTTGAACCCTTCGACCTGAAGCCGCGCCGCATTGAGCAGCGGGCGGTGGTTTGGCCAAGTCGGCTCGCCGAGCCAGACCTTCGCGCGCGGCCTGATCGTCGCGATAAGCTCCGCCCCAAGGCGCAGTGCCCCGGTACCGCCCGGCGTCTGCAAGCCCATGATCCGATCGCTTTGCGCAAACGCCTCGCCGAACACGATCGGCTTTAGCAACTCGACGAAGACCGGGTCGCCTTCGCTCCCCATGTACCCCTTCGTGATCTGCGTCTCGAGCAAGATGCGCTCGGCCGCCTTCACCGCCCGCATAACCGGCGTGATGCCGGTCGCATCGCGATACATGCCGACGCCAAGGTCGATCTTGCCCGAGCGTGGATCGTTGCGGAACTCCGCCATCAGCGCGAGCAGCGGGTCTTGCGCCTGCGTCTTCAGCGCGCCGAACAACGAGGGCGTCACGGCTTGGATCTGCGGATGTGCCATACGTCTTGCTCCTAGTCCGCCCATGTCTCCAGCGTCTCGACGAACCGCGTCAGCCACGCGTTCGTTTGAAACGCATCGATCACGCGATGATCGATCGTGAGCGACACATAGGCCATCGGGCGGATTTCTATCTTATCAACACCGCCAGCTTCGCGCACCACCACACGCTTCTGAAGCTTACCCACACCTAAGATCGCCGACTGCGGCTGGTTGATGATGATCGGCGACGCAATAAGCGACCCGGAAACGCCGTGGTTCGAGATCGAAAATGTCCCGTCGCGCACGTCGGCTGGCGAAAGCTTTCCCGACCGCGCGCGTTCGGTGAGATCGGTCAGCTGCTTTGCAACCTCGAGCAGCGACAACGTCTGCGCTTTCTGAATGACCGGGACGATCAACCCCTTCTCGCCCAAGGCCGTGCCGATGCCGATATTGATGTCGGCGTAGATCTCCGTGCGGTCATCGAACCACCGCCCGTTCACGGCAGGCGCCACCTTCATCGCCGCCACGCACGCGACAACAAAGTACGCCGTGAAGGTCAGATTGGCGCCCGCCTTTTCGAACGCGGCCTTGTGCGCGTTCCGGTGCGCGATGATGGCGGAGAAGTCGGCTTCGAACACGGCCGTTACGTGGGGCGCCGTGCGCACGGATTGCGAAAGATGCTCGGCAATCCGCTTGCGCATGGAATCGTGCGGCACGCGCGTGACACCTTGCGGCGCCGGCCCTACCGGGGCCTTCGCGCGCGCATCGATGAACGCCTGAATGTCTTCCCGCGTTAACCGGTCGCCACGGACCGGCACATCGCCCGCCTCAAGGCCGTGGTCAGCAAGCATTCGGCGAATGCCGGGCGGCAATTGATCGTTCGCGGCACGCGGCTGCGCTGGCACGCTTCGCGTGGTGGCCTTCGGTGCGGGTTTGATGTCTTGAGCGCCGACACCGCTCGCGATGCGCCCAAGCACCGTGCCCGGCTCCACCTCAGCGCCCTCATCAAGCAAGATCTCCGACAGAACCCCGTCAGCCGTCGCCGCAATCTCGACTGCAACCTTGTCGGTTTCGATCTCGACAACGGGGTCGTTGACGCGCACCGCCTCGCCAACCTTCTTCAGCCAATTCTTGACGACCGCCGTCGTGCCTTCCTGCTCTGTCGGTACAATGATGTCAGCCATCAGAACCCCACCAGCGCTTCGATCTTGGCGCGAATACCATCAACCGAAGGCAGCGCCCATTCCATCAGCGCAGGATTGTGGGGGCTCGGAATGTCGGGCATCGCAAGACGCGAGATCGGCGCATCGAGATCGAGGAACGCATGCTCCGCGACGACCGCGCCAATCTCTGCGCCAAACCCCGCCGTGATCAAGTCCTCGTGCACGATGAGGCAACGCCGCGTGCGCTTCACCGACGCAAGCACCGCTTCGCGGTCCCACGGCACCAACATACGCAAATCGATTATCTCAACCGACTGCCCTTCCGCCGCTTCTTCGCACCGCTCCACCATCGCACCCCAGGTCACGATCGTAAGATCGTCGCCTTCGCGTACGACGCGCGCCTCGCCGAACGGCAATGCGAAGTCGTCGCCGGGATAGGGCCTGCGCGCGCTCGGTGAATCGAGCATGGCGCGATGTTCGAAGAACATCACGGGATCGTTGCCCCGCAGCGCCGTGCGTAACAGGCCGACGGCGTCTTCCGCGTTCGACGGCACAGCAACCCTCCAGCCCGGCGCATGCACGTATTGCACCTCGTTGGTCTGACTGTGCCACGGATCGCCACATTTAAAGAAACCGATCGGCATGCGCACGACCATCGGCGCCGCGAACCGATTGTTGGTTCGCCAACGCATCGTGCCGCAGTCGTTGATCTGCTCCGTCGCCGGATCCGCGTATTTGCGGAATTGAATCTCCGGCACCGGCATCAGCCCGGCAAGCGACATCCCAACCGCGCGCCCGATGATCCCTTCCTCGGAAAGCGACGTGTCGAACACGCGCGCGACGCCGAACTTCTCCTGCAAGCCCAACGTCACCGCATGCACGCCGCCCTTCGGGCCCACATCCTCGCCGAATACAACGATGCGCGGATTGACGCTAAGTTCCTGCTCCAGCGTCCGCCGGATCGCCGTCACCATATTGATGCGCTGCCCCTCGCCCTGCGCTGTCGGCGTCGTACGCGGCGAAACATAGCCATGCGTCACCTGCCCGCCCATCGCCTGCATCTCGCCTTCGCAGAACACATGCCGCGCCGTCCGCGCGAGATCAGCGACCGGCCGCGCCTCCGCTTCGCGCCGCGCAGCTTCAATCGCACCCTTCGCGTCGGCGGCGATACGATCCCATTCAGTGGCATCGATCACCGTCGGCACCAAGTGCTCACGCAACTTCGGTAGCGGGTCGCGCGCCTTCTCGGCTGCGATCGTGTCGGCAGACTTGTACGTCTGCGTATCCTGAAACGAATGCCCCTCAAGCCGCGGCACGGTCAGCCGAAGCAGCGCAGGCCCACGACTCTCGCGCACGTGGCTCACGGCATCCTTGATGAGCGCGCCGGCTTCCGCGGGATCGGTGCCGTCACCTGCAATCACGGCGAGCTGCTTGAAAGCTTTCAAGTTCGCAGCGATATCGCCGCCTGGTGTTTGCAGCGACCCCGGCACCGAAATGCCGTAGCCGTTGTCTTCGATGTAGAACAGCATCGGCAGTTGCAACACCGCCGCCATATTAAGCGACGCCCAAAATCCGTTCGTCGCCACCGACCCGTCACCGCCAAGTGCAACCGCGATCGCACCGTCGCAAGCGCGGTCGTTCAGCACCGTGCGCCGGTACTCGAGCGCCTGCGCCCAACCTGCTGTCGGCGTATACTGGGCACCGACGCCGCCACACATCGGCAGCGCCGACGGACCATTGCTGTTGGGATAATTGAACACCGCCCCAATATCGCGCCCATCGGAGTATCCGCCCGCACGCGCCATGGACGAGCCCAGCGCATCCGCAATCGAAACGCCGAGCGCGAGCAAGATCGGCCGTGAGCGATAGTAACCGCAAATGGCGTCGTTCTTATTCGTAAGCTGCAGCCCGAGAAGCACCTGCGGCACGTCGTGCCCGCGCGCGGAAAACTGGTAGAAAATCTTGCGCTCTGGAACGAGCTTCGTTTCTTCGAGTTCGTCGAGCGCCCGCGATGCATGCGTCAGCCACGCGACGCGCCGCCAATCGACCTCGCCGTCAATGCGGTTTTCGGATGTGCCGGTGCGCTTCGGCATCGCGATGGACATCGAAGGACTTTCTCAGTGGATCGACAGGGTTGCGGAAGCCCGATTAATAAACCGAATGGACGGTCAATTTTCAACCGCTATAGTGCGCCCACAATGGCGCGCACACAGGCTGAAGACTACGAGGAACGCCGCGGCGAAATCGTCGCGAAGGCGGCAGCCCTGTTCGCCGATCAGGGCTTTCATGGCACATCGATCAGCGAAGTGGCGGAAGCCTGCGGTACGTCGAAGTCGCTGCTCTATCACTATTACGCCTCGAAAGAAGACATCCTGTTCGACGCAATGCACGACCACGTGAAGGCGCTGCTCGACGCCGCCGAAGAGATCGCTGCAAAGAACGTCGCGCCCGACGAGAAACTGCGCACGCTGACGCGCCGCTTCATCCAGCTCTATCTCGGCGCCGCCAACCGCCAACGCGTGCTCGTCAACGAATTGCGCCATCTGCGCGACCAACAACGCAAGACGATCGTCGCAATTCAGCGCCGCCTCATCGACATCGTGGAAGAAACGCTGGTCGCGCTCAGGCCAGACCTCGCGCGCCAACCGGCGCTGAAACGCCCGGCAACCATGCTCTATTTCGGCATGATCAACTGGATGCACACCTGGCTTGACCCCACTGGCCGCGCCAAGCCCGCACGAATAGCCGACCTCACCGTCAACACGTTCATCGAAGGCCTGCGCAAAGGCGCATTGCCGTCTTGAGCGCTCAAGGAGACAACCATGCCCCGCGAAACTCGCACCCTCTGCACCGGCGTTTACTTCGGCGAGGGCCCACGTTGGCATGAGGGGCGGCTGTGGTTCTCGGACTTCTTCGCTCATGCGGTGAAGTCGGTTTCGTTGAGCGGCGACGTGCGCACGGAGTTCACGATCGACGATCGCCCCTCGGGCTTAGGCTGGATGCCGAACGGCGACATGCTGATCGTTTCCATGGAAAAACGAAAGCTCCTGCGCCGTACGCCGGCAGGCCAAATGAGCGTACACGCGGACCTGAACGCAATCGCGACCTGGTATTGCAACGACATGGTCGTCGACAGCGAAGGCCGCGCCTACGTCGGCAATTTCGGCTTCGACCTCGACACGGAACTCACGAAGCGTGGCCCTGAAAGCGTCATCGCCGACCACACCGCAGCAAAACTCGCGCTCGTTCAACCCGATGGCAGTATTGGGGTCGCCGCGAGCGATATGCACTTCCCGAACGGCACAGTGATCACGCCGGACGGCAAGACGTTGATCATCGGCGAAACCCTCGGCGGCTGCCTGACGGCGTTCGAAGTTGGCGCGAACGGCGCGCTTTCGAACCGCCGCGAATGGGCCTCCCTCTGGCCACGCATCCCCGACGGCATCTGCTTGGACGCCGAAGGCGCGATCTGGGTTGCCAACCCTCTTGCCCCCGAGTGCTACCGAGTCGCGCAGGGCGGCAAGGTCATCGAGGTCATAGCAACCGAAGGTCCGTGCTACGCCTGCATGCTCGGCGGGGAAGACGGCAAGACGCTGTTCATGCTTACCGCCCCAAGCTCGCTCCCCCACGAAGTGGCGAACGAGCCGAAAGGCAAAATTCTGATCGCCACCGTCGACGCGCCACACGCCGGAAGGCCGTAGCGCGCAGAAGCACGATCAAGGCCGCACAAGCCACGCGAACGCGCGCGCGATGAACGCCGCGCCGTTCTCGGTCACGGGGGCGCCGTGCGCCATGAGCACTTTCTCGGCCGGCCACGCGCGAATGCGCTGAAGCGCGGCGCGCGCGGCCTTGCGATCCGTGAAGCCCAAGCGAAACTTTTGCGGCACCGCGGGCTCAGCCCCCCGTCATCCGGTCCAACCGCGCCACGATCGCGCGCCATCCTTTGAACCAGCCTGGCGGAAAGTGTTGGATCAAATCGGTAAACAACACTGTGCGGCTCGCGCGATGAAAAAACACCACCTCTGCCCTGAGTGCGTTGCGCATTAGCACTTGGTCGATATCGCCCGCCCAAGCAATCTCTGGCGCCTCACCGAGCTCCCCGGCGAAGCGAAGATCCGGCCGCCGCCCGGCCAACCGAGGCGCCGCAAACAGTTGAGCCGCGGGATAAGCGCTCTGCCATGCAGCCAAATGCAAGTCATGGAGCGCATTGGGCGCAACGACGAACCGGACGGGACCGAGCGCATCGACAGCCGCCCGC
>JANLXP010000602.1:0-4291 GCA_031365165.1 Alphaproteobacteria bacterium | reverse complement strand
TCGACACGCTCGACGCTCACCCTGGCACCGTTGCGGCGATGCACGCCCGTCACCGCTGTACGCACAACAAAGCGGCGGTCGTCCTCGTGGAACATCTCGAGTAGTTCGAGCCGCGCAAATGTCCAAATTTCGGCAATCGCTCGAATGTAGGCGCGTGCTCCGTCGTGGCCATGCCACTCTCCAGAGTGATCCAGTCGGTTGGGAGCGCCCAACGACCTCATCACGACGTCGTCGGCGAGCATCGAGATAACACTCTCCAAGTCACTACTTGCGTAGAGTTGGTAGATTTCTCGCAGCTTCTTTTCGTTTTGGCCCATCAGCAAGTCTACCCGACTCGTCATACCGCTCTGGATTGTAGCATGTTTGTCAGCGGCGGCGAGGCGGACCTTGTGTCACGTATTTGTTCGGTAGAGGCGAGGACGTCCCCCCGCCTCTACCTTTAGCTTTAGCCCTTCACGCAGACGATCTGGCGCAAGGTGTGGACCACTTCCACCAAGTCGGCTTGCGCCGCCATGACGGCGTCGATGTCCTTATAGGCCATCGGCGTTTCGTCGATGACGCCGGCGTCTTTGCGGCATTCCACGTGGGCCGTTGCCGCGATGTGGTCTTCGAGTGTGAAGCGTTCTTTCGCGGCCGTGCGCGACATGGCGCGGCCGGCACCGTGCGAGCAGGACTCGAACGATTCCGGATTGCCAAGGCCGCGCACGATGAAGGACTTCGCGCCCATCGAGCCCGGGATGATGCCGAGTTCGCCCTTGCGGGCGCGCACGGCACCCTTGCGGGTCAACCAGACGCGTTCGCCGAAATGCTCTTCACGCTCGACATAGTTGTGGTGGCAGTTCACCGCCACATCGAGCGTTTCGAGGTCGGGCCAGGTTTCCTTCAAGACCGTGATGACCGCACCCATCATCACATCGCGGTTGGAGCGCGCGTAGTCTTGCGCCCAACCCACGGCTTCGACGTAGTCGTTGAAGGCGTCTGTGCCTTCGCCGAACCAGGCCAAGTCGCGGTCCGCGAGTTTCAAGCCCGCAGCTTCGATCTCCTCCTTCGCCTTCGCGATGAAGTACTGACCGATGCGGTTGCCTATGCCGCGCGAGCCGGAGTGCAACATCACCCAGACGCGATCCGCCTCGTCGAGGCAGATTTCGACGAAGTGGTTGCCGCCGCCGAGTGTGCCGATCTGGAGCGCCGCCGATTTCTTCTCCGTGATCTTCGGGTGCTTGGCCTCGAGTGCCTCGTACCCGCTCTTGTGGCGCTGGTACCAGGCGGCTTCGGCGCGGCGCGGCGGTTGTTTGTGAGAGGCTTGGCCGACCGGGATCACGGATTCGATCGCTGCGCGGATCGCCTTGAGCGAGTCCGGCAATTGCGATGCAGTGACGTTCGTCATGACCGCGGCCATACCGCAGCCGATGTCGACGCCGACCGCAGCCGGGATGATCGCGCCCTTCGTCGGGATGACGGAGCCGACCGTTGCACCTTTGCCAAGGTGGACGTCCGGCATGACAGCGATGTGGCCGTGAATGAACGGAAGTTCGGCAATGTTCTTCAATTGCTTGCGCGCTTCCGGCTCGACCGGCACGCCGTTCGTCCAGGCTTTGATCGGCACGCCTTTGGAGTCGATGAGTTCGTGCATGGTGGTTCAGCGATGCATGTTCGTGCTCGCTCCTTCTATCAGAGTTGTAAGGATTTGACCCTTCCGTCGCGGGCGGCGACAGAAGGTGGTTCGTTAGGAGGCGTTTTCCTGCGCGATGATCCAGTCGATCACTGCTTCGGAGAAGCCGTCGATGCGCTTCCAGTCGCCGATGCCGACGCCGTTCCGGTAGGCGGCAACGTTGATCATGGTCGCGTTGCCTTTCGGCGCGCCGACCGGGTCGTGCGACTGTTCGTCGGTGATGACGATCAGGCGCACGTCCTTCTTGTCGACTTCCTTCACCGCTTTGCCGAGTTCCGTTCCAGCGTGCACTTGGCTTTGCACGATCGCGTCGCGCAAGGCGAAGCCGCGGCGGGGCGGAATTTTCTTCACGTCGTGAGAGAACGTGAAGACCTCAACGTCTTCGCAGATCTCGCGTGCGAGGACGGCGAGACCGCAGGCCGCATCGAGACGCGTCATCTCGGACCGTGCCGACATCGGCGCGTCCATTGAACCCGACACGTCGACGAGGATGCGCGTTTCGCCGCCGAGCTTCGCGTGGCCTTCGAGCGAGCGAAACATCGCCTTCTCGAGTTCCGGTTCGAAGTCCGGCGCGTAGCGCGCGGCCGCGATGAAGCGGTACGGCAGAACGCGGTCGGTGCGCATGGCGTCGAGCGCGGTCGCGATTGTCTTCTTCGCGACACCGGCCGTGAGCATACCGCGAAGGTTGCGCAATAGCGCCAGCGCGCCGAGCTTTTTCTCGGCGATCAGACGTTCGAACGTTTCCTTCTTGGACGCGCCACCGGAGAGTTGAACCTCCCAGGTATCGGGCGAGGCCAGCGTTCCGTCGGCAAGTTGCTTCCAGATCTTTGCCTGGTCCGCGTTTGCTGGCTTGGCGTGGGTCAGGAACAGCACGTCGCGCAGGCGCACCGGGCCGTCGCGGTCGTACTTCGCGAGTTGATAGGCGTCGAACTTCTCGAACGCCTTCGCGAGGCCCTTCTTCACCTGCGCGGGCACCGGACGCTTTTTCCGCTGCTGCTGGAGGCCGATAACGTCGGACCAGTAGGTCGCGAGGAACTCCGTCATTTCGTCCGGCCGTTGGATCACACGCGCAAGCGTCGCCGCCACAAGCGGACGATGCTGCTCGCTTGCCGCCATCGCGCGCACGAGGAGAAGCGGCGCGTGCCGCAACTTCATTTTTTCGCGGGCGTCGATTGCGATTTGCGCCACGGTGTCGGGCGCCACTTTCGGTACGAGCGCTTGGATGCGGTCTGCGATCGCCTCGCCGTCTTCGTAGAATTGATCCTCCCAGAGCATGCAGTTCATCACCGAACGGCGAAGCTGCGCCTCCGGCCCAAACGTGCGCGCCGGCGCGCCTTCATGCGTGCGCGCTTTCTTGAAGCGCTTGAAGATATTGAGTTTCGCCATGTCGGCGCGCTCCTTCGTTTGAGGTTGAAGAAATTCCGGCGGGGAACAGGCGACACTGCTATGGGGTTTCCCCCGGTTGCTCTAACCACTGAGCTATGGGTGCACAAGGTTGCACCCAGCGGGATTCGAACCCGCGACCTACCCGGTATGAGCGAAGTAACAGATGTCTTCACCACCGCCGAAACAGGAGCCAGGGAACAGTCGAGGCTGTACTGCCCTTTCGGGCTTCCAATGCTCTCCCGCTGAGCTACACGTTCTTGCGAACGTGACCAGGATTCGAACCCGGCGACCCTTGGACTGGCGAAGTAACAGATCTCTTCACCACTGGCTTTCTTATGTTGCGTTCGCCAAGCCTCGGTGGACAAGCCGGGGAACAAGCGGGGTCTGAGCCGGTGCTTGCGCACCGCCGGCGCCTTGCCACTTGGCTACCGCACGAGACGAACTCGCGCGAGCGGGGATCGAACCCGCGATACCGTCACCCGAAGAAACAGAACCCTTCACTGCCGGCCTGTCCGCCGAAGTCTTACGCTTCGCTTGAGGCAGTTGGCGCACGCAACAAACGCGTTTACAAACTCAAAACAACGGGGAACGAGCGAGTTCGGAAAAGCACCACTTGATCGTGCGAGCACGTAGGTTCAAGCGGATCGTAGGCCGAAGGTTCGCTTCGATGCTTGCGGACTAATGCCGGACTCGAAGTCATCTCGAATGAGACCAAGCTCTGCTTTCGCGGACCTGCGGGACGGGCGGTCCCGCTTCGACGCGGGCGAAGTATCCGGACCCTTCACCACCGTTGATTCTAGAACGAAGTAACCGGTGGCGAGAGTCGTGCGAGCGCAAACCTTGCCCACTCGTGCCGCTGAGCTACGGTTGCGCTTGCGCGCTTCCGGGAGGACTCGAACCTCCGACCGACGCATCGGCCTGCATTCGCACGATCTCTCGCCACCAGTGTCGTAGTTGCCGCCCGAGTCGGGCGGAAATAAGGCTTCCAGGGGAACAGGCCGAATTCGGAAGGCCCCACATGGTGGAGCTCGGTTTCAGCGAAGTATCCGTATTCTTCACCACCTGGAAGTTCGTCACATTCAAAACAAAAAATTTGTCGCGGCGCTCAAGGCGAAATCGCGCGCCGCCAAGCAGGCCACATCTTGCCTGCCCTGCCATCGGTGGATCCCGCGATTGCTCGCGGCCGTTCCCTCCAGCAGGCCCCGCGCTTTTGGGATCCGGGTCTCCCTGACC
>JANLXP010000573.1:0-3808 GCA_031365165.1 Alphaproteobacteria bacterium | reverse complement strand
CGATCAACACGTTGCTGATGTACGCACTCGCGTTTCACTGAGCCAAGGAAGTTATTCACAACATCATCGTTAAGCGCGAACTACATGTAGTGGGTTCGAGTCTTGAGGATTCAAGATCGATTCCCGCATTAACGATCTGATTCAAAACACTTATTGACGCGGACTCAGACGTGATTCAACGTCACGAAGTCTTGCGGCGGTTTTGTTAGGGCACATTTCGGGGCCGGCGCGGATTCCAAGAGTCAAACCACGTTCTGACGGCACGCCGGCAGCCATTCGCGCTCGCCTGCTTGACGCAACGGGACAGTAAATGTTGGGGGCCTTCATGGGCGTCGTCACGCGAACGATCACGCACTATCACGACCAAATTCTGCAGGGCGACACGATCGCTCGCATGAACGAACTGCCGGCAAAGAGCGTGGACGTCATCTTCGCGGACCCGCCGTACAATCTCCAACTCGAAGGCGAGCTGCACCGCCCCGACCAAAGCAAGGTCGACGCGTGCGACGATAAGTGGGACCAGTTCGACAGCTTCGCCGCTTACGACAAGTTTTCGCGCGAATGGCTTACGGCCGCCCGTCGCGTCTTGAAGGACAACGGCTCGATCTGGGTGATCGGCTCGTATCACAACATCTTCCGTGTCGGCACGGTGATGCAGGACTTAGGGTTTTGGTTCTTGAACGACATCGTCTGGCGCAAAGCGAACCCGATGCCGAACTTCCGCGGGCGGCGCTTTACCAATGCGCACGAAACGATGCTGTGGTGCTCTAAATCCCGCGAGCAGAAGAATTACACGTTCAACTACGAAGCCATGAAGGCGTTGAACGACGACCTGCAGATGCGCTCCGACTGGTTCATTCCGCTCTGCACCGGCGGCGAGCGGCTGAAAGACGACAAGGGTGTGAAGGTGCATCCGACCCAGAAGCCGGAAGCGCTGCTGCATCGTGTGCTGCTCGCCTCTTCGAAGCCCGGCGACGTGGTGCTTGACCCCTTCTTCGGCACCGGCACGACCGGCGCGGTCGCGAAGAAGCTTGGCCGGCGCTTCATCGGTATTGAGCGCGACCCCGCCTACATCGCCGCCGCCAAGAAGCGTCTGACGCTGGTCTCGGCGAACTCGCCGGAAGATCTTGAAATCACCCGTTCAAAGAAAGAGGAGCCGCGCGTGCCTTTTGGAATGATCGTCGAACGTGGATTGTTGGAACCCGGCACGAAGCTTTATGACCCCGGCCGGAAGTACTCCGCCAAAGTCCGGGCGGATGGGTCCCTCTCCTGCCGCGATTCGACGGGCTCGATCCACCAGATCGCCGCGCGCGTCCAGAACTTGCCCGCGTGCAACGGCTGGACCTATTGGCACTTCGATGCGCAAGGCGTGCTGAAGCCGATCGACGTGCTGCGCCAACAGGTGCGGGCGGAGATGCACTGAGAGCCGGCAACGCTCTCAGTACTAGACGAAGATTTTATAGGCGATCGCTTCGCCATCAGGGCGCCGCAGTGTGAACTCGGCGCCTTTTTCATGTTCGTCGACGAGCGCTTCGAGAATGCGCAGCGCATTGCGGATGACTTCCGCATAGGACGCCGCTTCGGTCTTCTCCTTCAAACGCTGCAAGCGTTCCATCGCCTGCGGCGGCAGTTCGAGTTGCACGCGTGTCGTCGTTCGGTCGCCGTTCTCGGCGGCCGCGCCGCGGCGGTGATGGAATCCGTGATGATGGGGCCGCATTATTTTTGCTCCGGCTTGTCGGTGGCGTTGTCGCGGCTTCGGCGATTGCGGCGATAGATTGCGCCTGCAGCGCCTAAGCTACCGATCACGCCCAACGTCGCGAGCGGATAGAGGATCGCTGCCGTCACCGATGCCGCCGCCGCGGGCAGCACGAAGAGTGCTGCGACTGGGCCCGGACCGTGCCGACGGAAATGTCCTCTGCGATGCATATGACGCGCGCGCCAGCGCGCTGGACAGGGATGTTCGCCGGCTTCATTTTTCTGCGCGTCGTCGAGCGGGAAGTCTTCGCCGACGCCGATGTTCAGTTTGCTCATGCTTGAGCCTCCGTCTGCTGATGCCTAACGCATGTAAGCGTGCATCCAGCGGAGTTCAATCATCTAATCATCAAATAATCATCATACATATTTTTGTCAAGGTCGCTTGACTTCGATCTCATGTATGTCAATGTTCCTTGTCATAACAGCAAGGACGCTTGTCATGAATGAAGCCAAGAAGCGCTACCTCACCTGGTTCATCCCGACGATGCTTGCCTACGTGGCCGCCGTGCTCGGGGTGACGTGGCTCTTCAACAACCAACCGCCGGCGCCGCCGCTTTCCTACCTCTTCGCGATCCTTCCGGCGGTGCCAGTGTTGGGTGTGATCGCGATCATCGGCCGCTATCTCGCGCAAGAGAGCGACGAGTTCGTGCGCATGCGTCAGGTGATCGGGTTGCTCATCGCGGTCGGATTGACGCTCTCGTTCTGCGCCGCGTGGGGCTTCCTGGAAATTTATGCCGACGTGCCGAAGGTCGCGCTCTTCAACGTCGTTTGGATTTTCTTCGGTGCCATGGGGCTCGGCAATGCCGTCACCGCATGGTGGTACCGGTGAAGAACCGGCTGCGCGTTCTCCGCGCCGAGCGCGAATGGAGCCAGGCGGATCTCGCCTTGCGCCTCGCCGTATCCCGCCAAAGCATCAACGCGATCGAGACAGGCAAGTACGACCCGTCGCTGCCGCTCGCTTTCAAAATCGCGAGCGTGTTCGGCCTGTCGATCGAACAAGTATTTTCCGAGGACTAAGGACACAACCGATGAGCATCAAAATTCCGACATGGATTATCCGTATCGCCGCCATTCTGCTTTCCATTCCGCTGTTCGTGCAGCTGTGGGAGCGCGCGCACAGCGAAAATGCAACGACGCCGACGCGCTTTACGGTGACCGTCGAGGGCCAAGGGCCCGACGTGATCATGATCCCGGGCCTCGCATCATCTGCGGACGTGTGGCGGCCGGCGGCGGACAGACTGAAAGCGCACTACCGGGTGCACTTGATCCAGGTATCCGGGTTTGCGGGGACGCCGCCGCGCGCGAACGCGTCGGGACCAGTGCTGGCGCCACTTCGCGACGAGCTCGCCGCGTACATTCGCGCCAACAAGCTCGACCATCCCACCATCGTCGGGCATTCGTTGGGTGGATTGCTTGGCCTGATGCTGGCCGATTCATCTCCGGACGTGGTTGGCAAACTTGTGGTCGTCGATGCTTTGCCGTTTTTCGGAATGATGATGGGGCCGACCGCGACGATTGAGACGGTCACCCCCACTGCCACACAAATGCGCGACAAGGTGAAGGCGCAAGCGGAGGCTGACTTTGCGGCTGGCCAAACGAAGACGATGGCGATGCTCGTCAAGTCGAAGGGGCCCGCTACGGATGCTGCGACGAAGGCATCGCAGACCTCCGATCGTGCTGTTGTTGCACAGGCGATGTATGAGGACTTCACGACCGACATGCGGCCGCGGCTTGCCTCGATCAAGACACCAACGCTTGTGCTCTACGCGTTCGACGCGACGATGGGTTTTCCGCAACCCGCGGTCGATGGGCTCTATCAGTCGGCCTATGCGGCGATGCCCACGAAGAAGCTTGTGCGCATCGATGGATCTTATCACTTCATCCAGATCGACCAGCCCGAGGCGTTCGAACGCGAGTTGGAGTCGTGGTTTGGTTACCCTTTAATAACCGCCCCCCCAAGCCCAAAGCGCAAGCCTGGGAGCGAAAAATTCGCCAGACACATGGGCGGGCGCAGCCGGTGAGAAAGGAGCAAGGCGCCCCCACCCCCCCCCCC
>JANLXP010000561.1:0-4658 GCA_031365165.1 Alphaproteobacteria bacterium | reverse complement strand
CCTCCTGATCGAAGTGCCCGACGTGGCTCGCATTGCAGCGAGCGACATTGTTGAAGAATTCTTCGTGGAAAACCACCTCTATCACTTCTCGCGCCGCACCCTGATCCGCATGCTTGGCGTTTGCGGTTTGCGCGCGGTCGCCATCGCGGACGCACGCGACACAGCAAACCTAACCGTGGTCGCCGTGAAAGGTGACGAGCCCCGCCTTGCAGTCCCGGCCGACCGTCAAGAAGTCGAAGCTGCCGGAGCCCTCATCTCGACGTATCGAGCCGCGCGCGCAAAAAATCTTAGCGCGCTCTCGAACGTCGCCCGCACCATCGACGCGATGGCGCCGCGGACGGTCGCGGTCTGGGGTGCCGGTCGCCTGCTCGGCAATCTGATCGAAAACGGCGGCCTGAAAGCACAATCGCTCGCCGCTATCGTCGATCGCAACCTGATCCGCTACACAAGCGAAGCCCACGGTGTCCCCCTATCGCCGCCGGAAGTGTTGGCCCGCCTCAAGCCCGACATCGTCGTCGTCCTATCCCGCAGCCAGGAACAACAAATCCGCCAGGAAGCGGTGACCCATGTCCCCGGCGCCGAAGTCATCGCCTACGCTGAACTCCTCGAACGCGCAAAAGCCCACGCGGCCGCATAGTCGAAACCCAATCGGTTTGCCGGTGAGCGCGCGTCACTAAGTACCCGCAATGCGCGAATCCGACCCTCAGGATTGCCATCAGCCACGCCATGCCCTCTAACTACCCGACTTGGGGGCTCAATGAACGTCGACGACGAACCGCTGTCGCAGGCGCGCGCGACCAGATATGTCGTAATCCTGGCCGTATTGATCGGCCTCAGCCTGATGGATCGTCAGTTGCTGGCCGTTGTCGCTGAGCCCATCAAACATGACTTCAATCTAAGCGACACCGATCTCGGTCTCCTGACCGGCACACTCTTCGCACTGGTCTTTTCGTTCGCTTCGATCCCGCTCGCATGGGCCGCAGACCGCATCAGCCGCACCGGCATCTTGACGGTGTGCGCAACGTTCTGGGCGCTGTGCACCGGGATCGTCGGCGCGGGCAGCGCCTTCACGCATCTCGCCGCTGCACGTATCGGCCTTGCGATTGGCGAAGCGGGCTGCAACCCGTGTGCACAATCGCTGATCGCCGACTACGTGCCGCCCGAACGCCGCGGCCGCGCGATGGCGATCTACGTGATGGGCGGTCCCGCAGGCTTGATCGCAGCCGGGACGCTCGGCGGCATCTTGAACGACCAATTCGGTTGGCGCGTCGCCTTCTATGTGCTTGGCGTCGTCAGTCTTCTCGCCGCCTTTATCGCCGCGATCACGTTGCCTGAGCCAAAGCGTAAGCGCGGCGAGATGCCGGTCGTCGTTCACGCGGCGGCAATCGCCGTACCGCGAGGGTTCGCAGCCCTCACCGCAAAACCCGCCTTCCGATATTTCATACTCGGTACTGCATTCGTGTCGATTGCGATCTACGGCAGCCTCGCCTGGGGAACGACATATGTCGTGCGCTACTTCGGTTGGACGCCGGGTGAAGCTGGCGCCGTCGTGGGTACGCTCGGCGCAGTCGTTAGCCTCGGCGGCACCTGGATCGGTGGACGCCTGTCCGACTATCTCTCGACCCGCGACGTACGCTGGCTGCTGTGGCTGCCAGCAGTCGCGTTGTTCCTGGCGGGTCCGTGCACATTCACCGCCGCGTTCGCGCCCACAATCGTTTGGCTGTTCGCTGCCTCTTCGGGCGAAGCATTTTTCCGGACCTTGACGCTCGCGCCAGCCGCTGCCGCGCTGCAACGCTTGGCGCCAAACGATGCTCGCGCTCGCGCCGCGGCAACGGCAGGTGTCGTGGGCACATTGGTCGGCTTGGGAGCGGGACCGCTCCTGGTTGGCGCCCTTAGCGACAACCTAGTCCCGCAAGTCGGCCGCGACAGTTTGCAATACGGCCTCGCAGCGCTTGTGATCCCGCAGCTGATCGCCGCCTATTGCTTCTGGCGCGCCGGGCAAACGCTGCGCGAAGATCTGGAAGAATAAAAAAACGGGGCCGGCAAAAACGCTGCCGGCCCCGCCCCTCGACTACCCCCACCGTGCCGAAGCCGGTCGACGCGCTGTTCTTGTTTTTCTTATGCGCCCGACCGATACGAACAACCGGCGTTCCGCTTATTAGGCTGCGTTTTCCGCCGGCTGTTCGGAGTCGAAGAGTTGGTGGCACTTGATCAGTGCCTTGTAAGTGTGCCCCACCAGCACATCACGCGAGATCGCGACACACAGGTTCAATGTTTCGCTGTCGTTGATGCCACGCATGAACGTCGACATTTCACTTACAAATTCGTCGTAGTAGCGAGCCGCGCCCTCGTTCCCCTGATAGAGCATCAAGATCGCATAGTAGATGCGCTTTGCCGGTGTCGTTGCGTCCACCGCCTGCAGCATGTCGCGGTCGCGCAACACCGTCACGCGGTTCTCGACGATGAAGCTCGCAGGGCGGTCGCCATTGATCAGCACAGCGCCATTCACAACGAATTTTTCACCCGGCTTAAGAGAGAGTTTCAGCGTCATAGCGCTTGTCGTCCTTGTTCCGTCGTCTCATCCGACAATAAGCGGTCAGGGTTAACGGCGAACTTCCAGCGCAAATGTTTTTGGTCAACAAAGCGTTGAGATCGCGCAAGCGCGCCGCTCACACACTTAGCGCCATATTAAAGTGTCCCCGGGTATTCTATCGATCCATCGAGGGGCAAGAAAGATGGCGAAAAAAGCCGCGCTCAACACTGAAGCCTTCGCAACCGAACCGCCGCTCGAAGCCGTTCAAGCTCTGCGCAAAGCGATCGCGTCCTACAAGAAGGGCGAGTGGGCCGACGCCGCCGTCGCCGCCGCAAGCGCTGCCGAGGCGCACGCACGCTACACGGAAGCGTATCATCTGCTGGCGCTCGCGTTGGACAATCTGGGTCAGCGCAACAAGGCGTTCGAGATGTACGAACGCGCACTGAGCATCGGCCCGGCCAAAGCAAGCCTTCTCTTCGACCTGGGCAACGCCGCCGCAAAATTGCAGCGCTTCGATGCCGCGGAGAGCGCCTATCGCGCCTACCTCAAGCTCCGCCCCGACTGTCCGAAAGGCGTGAGCGGCCTCGCAGCATGCACACTCGCAACCGGCAACGTGGATGAAGCACGCCACGCCGTGCAGAACGCGCTCGACAGTGCACCCGAGTCCGCAAGTCTTTGGAACATGCTGGGCACCATCCTAATGGAGGCGTGCGACTTCGAAGGCGCGATTGCAGCGTATGCGCCGGCGCAACGCTTGGCCCCGACGACCGCGCGCACGTTCCATAATATCGCGCACGCGCAAAGCCACATCGGCAGGTGCGAGCAAGCCATCGCGAACTTCACGCGCGCCCTGGAACTCTGCGCCGGCGAAAGCGACAGCGCTGCAATCCGCCACGCCCGCGCACTCTGCTACGCCGCAACCGGGCGCTTGAATGAAGCCTGGCTTGATCACGAAGAGCGACTGAACCCCGCCTTCGCGCAGGCAACGCATTTCGCAATTCCTGCACCCCGTTGGGAGGGCGAAGATCTCACCGGCCGCAAGCTGCTTGCCGTTGGCGAGCAAGGTTTGGGCGACGAGATCATGTTCGCCAGCGTCATTCCTGACTTGATCGAACGCGTCGGACCAAGCGGCAAGGTCATGCTCGCGGTCGACCAACGGCTCGTACCGCTGTTCCAGCGTTCATTCCCATCCGCGCATGTCGGCGCCGAGATGCACACGAAAACCGAGGGCAAGCCGATCCGGGTCGTGCCGTGGGCTTCCGGCCGCCTGACACCTGATTTCTACACGCCGATCGGCTCGCTGCTTCCCCACCTGCGCCCGAGCATCGAAAGCTTCCGGCCGCGTGCATACCTGAAAGCCGATTCCGCCCGTGTGCGCCACTGGATGCACCGCCTCGAAGCACTGGGCCCTGGCCCCTATGTCGGGATCAGCTGGAAGTCGATGCTGGTCACCACCGCGCGAAAGAAGTTCTTTTGTGCGCTCGAAGACTGGGCGCCGGTACTCGAGACCACGGCCGTGAAATTCGTCAATCTGCAATACGGCGATTGCAAAGCGGAACGCGAAGCCGTCTCTGCCAAGCTCGGTGTCACGATCCACAATTTCGCGGACATCGACCTCACGAACGACATCGATGACACGGCGGCCCTCTGCCAGGCACTGGACCTCGTTGTCTCGTCCCCGACGGCCCCGGGCATGCTTGCGGCCGCAACCGGCACCGATACCTGGCTTCTGACCGCGGGTCCTCTGTGGCAGCAACTCGGCACCGCTCGTTATCCCTGGTACGCGAACACGCGCGTGCTCACCCCTGAGAAATTTGCGGACTGGCCCGCGTTGATGCAACGCCTCGCTTGCGAAATCGAGACCTTCGCGTCACGCTGAGGCGATGAAGCCCGACGATCTCGAAAAATTCCTGCTCGCACTTCCTGGCGCGACTCTCTCCATCCAATGGGGCAGCGACCGCGTGTTCAAAGTTGGCGGCAAAATGTTCGCCGTCACTGGCCCGCGTGAAACCAAACCGACCAGCCTTTCCTTCAAAGCCTCCGACGAGAGCTTTCGCATCCTGACAGAAGTCGAAGGCATCATACCCGCCCCCTACCTCGCCCGCGCGCAGTGGGTCTACCTCGA
>JANLXP010000542.1:0-1164 GCA_031365165.1 Alphaproteobacteria bacterium | reverse complement strand
CCGATTGGGCGAAGACGGGTCAGACGGTGCCGCGGAAGTAGCGCTCTAAACGCCGAATTAACGTTGCGAGCGCTCACTGCAAACGCTGGTGCGCGTGACCCTGGGTGGCCGGGTCGGGCCCGGCCATGACGGATTTTGGTTATGAACGGCGCGGGTGCGTTTCAGAATTGGCGCGAGCAGATGATGCATGTGCGCCGGCTGTCGCCGAAGACGGTCGAGGCGTACACGCATGACGTCGGTGGGTTCTTGGGCTTCCTTGGCGCTCATCGCGGGGAGACAGTCGACCTTGCCGCGCTGAAGGATGTTTCGGCGGCCGATGTGCGCGGGTGGCTCGCGACGCGGCGCGCAGATGGACTTGGCCCGCGCGGCGTGGCGCGTGCTGTGTCGGCGCTCCGAACGTTCTTCATGTTTTTGCAGAAGCAGGGTTTGGCGGAGAACATCGCGGTGCGCCGCGTGCGGCCGCCGAAGTTGCCGATGTCGGTGCCGAAGCCGGTGTCGATCGACGGCGCGCAGATGCTGCTCGACGAGGCGGAGGTCTTGGGCAACGAGCCTTGGATCGCGGCGCGCAATGTTGCCGTGCTGACGCTGCTCTATGGCGCGGGGTTGCGTATCTCGGAGGCGCTGGGTTTGAACCGCTCGGCGCTGCCGTTGCCGGACGCGATGGTCATCACCGGCAAGGGTAACAAGCAGCGCGTCGTGCCGGTGTTGCCGGAAGCGCGCGATGCGGTGGAGGCTTATGTGAAGCTCTGCCCGTATGGAGCTTCGCGCGACGACCCCGTGTTTTACGGCGCGCGCGGCAAGCGCCTGCACCCGCGCATCGTGCAGGGCTTGATGCAACATTTGCGGCGGCTGCTCGGCTTGCCTGAGAGTGCGACGCCTCACGCGCTGCGCCACGCGTTCGCGACGCATCTCCTTGCGGCCGGCGGCGACTTGCGCGCGATCCAAGAACTGCTTGGCCACGCGTCGCTCTCGACAACGCAGCGGTATACGGCCGTCGACGAAACGCACTTGCTCAAGGTGTATGAGAACGCGCACCCGCGGGCGCGGCGGACGTCCTAGAGCTGGTTCAGTTTCCAGACCCAGTAGTTGGTGGCGACGGCGGCGAAGATGTAGGCGACGGGGGAGCCTGCCCACATGATGGCGGAGGTGGCGCCGATCCAGTCG
>JANLXP010000516.1:0-3152 GCA_031365165.1 Alphaproteobacteria bacterium | reverse complement strand
GGGCGCTCGTTCTCCCGTTTACCATAAAAGTAGGTGTTCATGGTCAGGTCGTACGCGGTCTTGATCTTGAGCTTACCCAGCTGAACGCTATCACCCAGGTTGACCTTGATGTCCTCGGCCTTGAGGTTGTGGTAGGAACGGCGCGGCGCTTGGCTTTCACGGTGGCGTGGAAAAGACGTGGGGCGAGGACGGACAGTACCTCGAGGCTCAGAAAGCGATGCTGCGTAGCATCGGCATTGAGGATAGGTTTTTTCCGTCCCTGGTCGAGGCGGACAAGAAAACTCTCGCCCGCCAGCAGGCGCTGTTTGATTCCGTGGGTGTCTCGTCCGCGATCTTGGCTGATACCGGGCGCGGGAGCGGAACGACACTCAAGGACCTTTGGATGTTCACCCAAGAAGCCCTGGAGCGCTGCTACAACGTGAAGAACATCAAGCGATACCCGGTTCTCAGCGGCGATACGGTCCCAAACGGAAAGTCGTTTCTCAAAATCATCCGAGACTGTCCACGCAAGGCACAATAACATCGGCCATTGGGCGCGGTCGTTTCTTCGTCATATGAGGCAGTTCGATGGGGGTTGGCAGGGTCTTGAGGATCGCGGCTTTGGTCGTGGGTGTGCTCGTTGCCGTGGCGATCGCGGGTGTTGTCGGCGTGCTGATGTATGGCGGGCCGCCGATGGAGGACGGAGCGACGCTGGGTGACGGCAAGGTGACGTTGACGGTCGGTCACATGGGGCCAATACGGATCGCCGCCTATCTCGTCGAACTCGCGGACGGCGGGTATGCGCTCGTTGATGCCGGCATCGATCCGAAAGCGGAGGCGATCATCGCCGCTCTGCATCGGCGTGGTGCGAAGCCTGAGGATGTGCATGCCGTGTTCCTGACGCACGCACATGACGATCATTTCGGCGGCGCGCGCGCCTTTCCGAAGGCATCGATTTTTGCGTTGGAAGCGGACGCGGCCGTCATGCGCCGCAGCGGTTGGACGGTTCACGATATTGCACAGGGCGCGCGGACGCCGCTTGCCGGCACTATCATCGAGACGTTTGCGGTACCGGGTCATACGCCGGGCAGTGCCGCGTATTTGATCGACGGCGTTTTGTTTCTCGGCGATGCGGCCGCGGCGATTTCAGAGACTGAGCTTGCGCCAAACGACTACGCGTTCACGAGCGACATTCCTTTGAACCATCGGTCGTTGCTCGCGCTAGCGGCGCGTTTGCGTACGCGATCGGGCGATGTTCAGGCTATCGCGTTTGGTCATCAAGGCCCGGTCAAAGGCCTTGATGCGTTGCTGAAGTGGGCGTCGGAAAACGAAGCACGAAAGCCTTAGGCTTCCGAGCGGGTGCTCATCGCCAACATGCCGATGCCGACGATGATCGCTGCAATTGCCGCGATCTGCGGGATCGGTATTGTCTTCTGTTCCTTCTTGTCGATCTGAATCGGACCGACGTCGACGACGCGCTCGTTCTCGGTATAGGTGAAGTACGGCACCGAGAGGGCGGCGATACCGCCAATGATGAGCAAAGCGGCCAAAATCTTACGCATTGTGATGAACTCCTGAGGTAAGGCTCAGGGCGATAACGGCGAAGGCGTCCCCGGGTTCCATTCTTTGATCACGCTGTGACACCTTTGCGGAACCCGCTCGCCCTCAGGCGCGTTTGGGTGCTATGGCCGGAGCATACAGATACGATTGGGGCGCGCGATTTGAAGACCGCGTCCCGTTGCCGCTTGATCCCGTATCGCTGGGCACTTTTGGAGCGCGCGACGCTTCAGCCCGTGTTTTTCGCGGCGACCTTAAAGCGGACGACGGTTACGCCCTGCCCTACCGCCTTTGGTTACCGCCCTCACCGCGCGGCGCGGTGCTGCTTCTGCACGGTGCTTGCGATTACGCCGGCGCGTTCGATGGAATTTTTTCGTATTTTGCTAGGCACGATTTCGCGGTGTTGGCGTATGACCAGCGCGGCTTCGGGCAAACGGCGACGCGCGGCAAGTGGGCGGGGTCGCGACGCATGGCGCGCGACATCGGCGCGGCGGCGGCGTTTCTCGCGCACCGCGTGCCGGGCGTGCCGGTGTTCGTGGTCGGGGAAAGCATGGGCGCCGCGCTCTCGGTTCACGCGGCCGCGCAAGGGCATTTGTTCGGCGTCGCGGGGCTCGTGCTCGTGGCGCCGGGTGCCCTGGGCAGCTCGGTGCGCCGCATTGCCTATGCGCTTGTGACCCGCGCGCTTCAGAGTTTGGGCGCACGCGCCGATGTCTTTGTCGAGCGTGTGAATAGCGACGACTTGTCTTCGGATGCCGCGATCAGGCTGCTTGCCGATCCGCTGGTTTTGCGCCGCATTACGCCCGCGCTTCTGGGCGGGTTGGTGCGCCTCGGGCAACGTGCCTTCGACGGCGCTGTGAAGGTTGCCGTGCCGACGCTCACCCTTGTCGGCTCCCGCGAAGACGTTTCGGCGCTGAGTTGCATTCGCGGGCTCTACAAACGGTTTCGCGCCGACGCGACGTTGGTGGAGTTCAAAGGCGGGCCGCACATGCTACTGCACTGGCGCGGGCGCGATGCGGTGCTCAAGTCCATTGTCGATTGGATCGATAAAGCCCCGGACTAGGGGCTAGTTCGCACCGGCGTTGCGGGCGGGCGGGCGAACGCGGCATAAAGGCCGAATGACCGATTTGTTCCTTTTGTTCGTCGGGTTCGGCGCCGGGTTCGCACTCGCACGCGCGCTCGCCCTGCGCGCGCGACCGAGTGCCGTCACCGCTACGCCGGAGCCGACGCCCGCGCCTGAGCCCGTCGTCGTGGCCACACCGGAGCCGGCTCCGCCCGCGCCCGAGCCGTTGAGCGCGAAGCTGCACCGGTTAAGCGTGCCGCTTGAGGCTTACGGCGAGGCGACGGCACATCCGCGCGAGCTTGCCGACCGGGCCGAGTTCAGGGATGCAGTAACACTTTTCGCGGCCCGCGATGTTGCGCTTGAGACTGTCCGTGAATATGCGTTCGGCGCGAATTGGACGATGTCGTGCACCGCTTTGCAGGCACTTGGACAGCGCGCCGACGGACATGAACTAGCGCCTGACGTCGTGGCCCATTTCGGGCGGCTCAGACCGTGGGCGTTGCACTATGCGCTTGAATATTTGAGTTCGTTGAAGAAGCGGTCGTCGCCAGGCGGG
>JANLXP010000495.1:0-1421 GCA_031365165.1 Alphaproteobacteria bacterium | reverse complement strand
CGGGCTAATCGCATTGCCCGTGATCTGGTGGCTGTTGCGCGTGACGCCGCCGGCGCCGAAGCGCGTGCTGTTTCCGGCCGTACGATTGCTGCTGGGCCTCCAGCAGAAAGAAGAGACACCCGCCCGCACGCCGTTGTGGCTTCTGCTGCTCAGAACCGCCATCGCCGGCCTCGCTATCGTGGCCCTCGCAGATCCCTATTTGAATCCGCAATCCGCTGGGCTGAAGAAAAGCTCCGTCGTCGTCGTTGTCGACAACGGCTGGGCCGCAGCTGCTCGCTGGGACGATCGCGTCGGCGCCATGCAAACGCTCGCCGCCGAAGCCGAACGTGACGGTCGCCCTCTCATCGTACTCCCAACCGCACTCAGCGATGCGCCCGCGGTCCTGAAGCTCCTCGCTGGCCCTGAAGCACAAGGCGCCGTCAAAGCCGTCGCGCCCCAACCGTTCGGTGTCGACCGAGCGAAAGCGCTGGCCGCCCTCCAAAAACTGAACCTCAACGACAACCCCGACATCGTCTGGCTGACCGACGGCCTCGAGGACGGCAGCGCGCGCGAATTCGCTCGCGGCCTCGCCGCGATCGGCGCGTTGCGCGTGATGACCGATGACGCGCTCAACGCCGCTCTCGCACTCACGCCGCCGAAGGCCGAAGGCAGCGCGCTCGTCTTCCGCGTCGTGCGCGGCAAGGACGAAGGCGAGGTCAAGGGCACCGTGCGCGCGACCGGCGCGCAAGGCCGCTTCCTGGCAGCGCAAGAATTCGTGCTCAAAGCCGGCGAAACCGGCACGGACGTAAAGCTCGATCTCGCAACCGAACTCAGAAACGATCTCGCGCGCGTCGAACTCGCCGACAGACAATCCGCTGGCAGCGTCGCTTTGATCGATGAGCGCTGGCGCCGCCGCCCCGTTGGCCTCGTCTCGGGACAAACGGTCGACGCCGCGCAACCACTGCTTTCCGACCTCTTCTATCTCGACCGCGCGCTAGCGCCTTACGCCGAACTCCATCACGGCAAGATCACCGACTTGGTGAAAGCCGGCCTCTCGGTCCTCGTCCTCGCCGACGTCGGCCAGATCGTGGGCGCCGACAAAACAGCGGCGGCCGAGTGGGTCTCGAAAGGCGGCGTCTTGATCCGCTTCTCGGGTCCGAAGCTCGCCGCGCAAAGCGACGATTTGATTCCAGGCAAGCTGCGCACCGGCGGCCGTCTTCTCGATGGCGCTCTCTCATGGAGCGAACCGCAAACCTTGAGCCCCTGGACTGAGGACAGCCCTTTCTACGGCCTGCCGATCCCTCCCGACGTCACGATCAAGCGCCAAGTTCTGACCGAACCCGCGATCGGTACTGAAATCCGTTCCTGGGCGCAGTTGAGCGACGGCACACCGCTGGTCACCGCTAAGCGCCAAGACAAAGGCTGGGTGATCTTGTTCCACG
>JANLXP010000470.1:0-3639 GCA_031365165.1 Alphaproteobacteria bacterium | reverse complement strand
AGCCGGCGCTGCGATCTATTTCTCCGGCAATACGCTGAAGGTGATCGGTTGGCTTTGGGGACCGAAGCAAGAGTGGGATTTGTCGAAGAAGGCGCCCGCGCCGGACTATGCACAGGCGTCGTCGTGGGCGGCGTGGCCGGGACGCGAGAGCCCGGCGCAGTTCGTGCCGGCCGGCGTTGCGGCGGCGGACGGTGCGAGCGCGGTCGACGTCTTCTTCATCCACCCAACGGGATATCTCAACGGCGGCGATTGGAATTCGCCGATGAACGCGTCGAGCCGAACGGAAGAGAACACGAAATGGATGATGGCCAACCAGGCGAGCGCGTTCAACGGCTGCTGCAATGTCTATGCGCCGCGGTATCGCGAGGCTTCGATCTTTCGCTATTTCACAGCGCCGCCGGATATCGCCGAGAAGACGATGGATTTTGCGTACGCGGACGTCGTGCGTGCGTTCGACTATTACATGGCGAACGAGAACAAGGGGCGGCCGTTCATCATCGCGAGCCACAGTCAGGGAACGACGCATGCGTTCCGTTTGATCAAAGAGAAGATCGACGGCACGAATCTGCAGGCCAGCATGGTCGCTGCCTACATCATCGGCAGCCGCGTCACGAATGCTGAGGCGAATGCGCTGAAGTCCGTTAAGGTATGCGACGCGCCTGACCAGACGGGCTGCATCGTGCATTGGGCAACGTTCGCGGAGGGTACAACAGTGCCTGCGGAAATGAGCGATCTGGTGTGCGTCAATCCTCTGACCTGGCGGCGCGACGGCGGTCGTGCGGAGGCGGCGTTGCACCAAGGCGGCGTTGCGCCGAGCGGAACGTTCTCGCTGCAGGTTTGGGGCGATGACGCGCCGCAAGGCGTGGCGTTCGGGCCCCTTGGCGCGCCGATGCCGAAGCTGACATGGGCCGAATGCAAAGGCGGCATCTTGTGGGCCGCCGATCAGTCGAAGAACCCGCTTGGCCAGCTTTCGCTGCGGGGGAACTATCACGGGCTCGACTATCCGCTCTTCCACATGGACATCCGCAAGAACGTGGCGGCGCGCGTTGCAGCGTATCTGCAACGCGGTCTGACAGATGGGCCGGCACCAGCGAAGTAGCTACGGTCCGCGGGTCTTGCGCTTGGCGGCCATGGTTGCTTTAGCCATGCGTCCGAAGCGTTGGTTGCGGGCGTGCGCTTCGGCGATGCTTTCACCGGTGCGGGCGCCTTCGCGCTGTAGTTTCTGATAGCGCTTCAGCCGATCGGCATCGAGCGCGCCGGACGCGATCGCCGCCTGAATTGCACAACCCGGTTCGCTGACGTGCGCGCAATCGCTGAAGCGGCAGGCCGACGCAATCTCGGCGACATCGGCGAACACGTCCTGGAGCCCGTCGGTGACGTCTAGGATTTGCAGCTCACGCATGCCGGGCGTGTCCATCAGCCAGGCACCGCTCGGTAGACGGTGAAGCGAGCGCCCGGAGGTCGTATGGCGTCCGCGTGAATCGTCTTCGCGGATCGCTTGGGTTTCTTGGCTGGAGGTGCCGCTGACGCTGTTGACGATCGTCGATTTGCCGACGCCGGAGGAACCCAGGAGCGCCAACGTTTGGCCCGGCGCGAACCAGGGTTGAAGGCAGGCGAGGGCGTCGTCGCTTCGCGCGTCGAACGCTTCGACGACGAGCCCCGGCATCAAGAGCCGCGCTTCGGCCGTGTAGTGCGCGATGTCTTCGACCAAGTCGGCCTTCGTGATCACCAGGACCGGCGTCACCTCGGCCTCGGCTGCGAGTGCGAGGTAGCGCTCCAGCCGTGCGGTGTTGAAGTCCTGGTTTGCGGAGGTCACCAAGAGCAGCGTGTCGACGTTGGCCGCGAGCAATTGGGTGCGGCGGGCGGTACCCGCGGCTTTGCGTTTGATGATGCTGCGCCGTTCCAGCACGCGGATGGCGCGGGGTACGTCGGCCTCGATCAGGAGCCAGTCGCCGACGGTGGCAACATCTTCCACCTCACCTACGAGGGGCGTGACGCGGCCTTCAAACGCGGGGCCCGCGACTTCCAAGGAATCGCGATGCACTGCCAGCACGCGGACAGGGCGCGTTGTGTCGCGTTCCGTGTCTTCGATCTGGCGCTCGAAATGAGGGCTCCAACCATATTCTTTCAAAGTCAGGCGATCCGCATGCGGATCATTTTTCTTGTCTGTCACAGCTTTATGTTCCGAAAACGGGCGTGAGAGCCGCCGTGAATGGACTGTGCGCGCGCATCAGCGCACGCGACGAAACGAATCAGGGCTGAGACGGAAGCGAGGCGCTTTTCTAAGCGCAGATCGACACGCGGCCAGCCCGCGGGGACACAACGGCATTGGTCATATGTCTCTCCTTCGGCTAGCGGTTGCGCGATGCTTTGGAAGGTATGCCGAAGCGGGTGGGATGGCAAGGCGCTAACTTCACGGCTGTACGACAAACGCGTAACGCAAGTGACGGCTGCCGCACGGCGCCATGCATCCGCCGCAATCGCTGCAACAACGTCAAAATCGCAGCGTAATCGGGACTTTATCGAAGCGCATCTCTGACCCTCGCGAACGGCATTTGGACCAGCCGTTGGCTCGAGGGATTTCAACATGAAACGGTATCTGCTCTCACGCGGGAGCCCCTTGGGCTCGCCGCGTATTTTGTTGCGCGCAAGCCTGATCGCGAGCGCCGCCATTCTAACCGCCATTGCCGTTGGCCCCGCCACGCGGGCCGAGGGTGCCTCACCGCAATTGCAGCCGGAACCGGCCGTGCTCGTCACGCCCGACGACATGCACACCGGTTCGCTGCTTTTGAAAACGATCGAAGGTGGCAAGTTCTTGGAGGCGCCGCGCCTCAAGACCGACGTCGCCATCACCGTCACCGGACCGACGGCGCGCGCCGTCATCACGCAACGCTTCGAGAACCCGTCCGATAAGTGGGTCGAAGGCGTCTACGTCTATCCCATGGCCCAGAACGCGGCCGTCGATACGCTGAAAATGCAAATCGGCGACCGGTTCATCGAGGGAAAGGTCAAAGAGCGCGTTGAGGCGCGCCAGATTTACGAGAAGGCTGCCGCCGAAGGGTTCAAGGCGTCGCTGATCGAACAGCAGCGGCCAAATATGTTTACGAACTCGGTCGCCAACATTGGACCGCACGAAACGATCGTCGTGCAGATCGAATACCAGGAAGCCGTCCGGCTGGACGGCGACAAGTTCCAGCTTCGCGTGCCGCTGGTCGTGGGACCGCGCTACACCCCGCAAAGCGAACCGCTGCTTGTCGGCTACACGGACGACAGCGTGATCGTGGCGACGAACACCGTCGTGAAGGACGCCGACAAAGTCACGCAACCGGTCATTCATCCGAAGTACGGTAAGATCAATCCGGTTTCGCTGAGCGTGAAGTTGAAGGCAGGCGTGTCGCTTGCCGCGGTCGAGAGCGCCTATCACACAGCGAAGGTCGAGCGGCCGGATGCGCAGTCGGCGAACGTCACGCTTGACGGGAATGTACCTGCCGACCGCGACTTCGTTTTGAATTGGAAGGTTGCGCCGAACGCGATGCCGCAGGCGACGCTCTTCCGCGAGACGATCGGTGCGGACAACTACTACCTTGCGATGATCGTACCGCCGGCCAGCGCGGCGAAGGTTCGTCAGCCGCGTGAAGC
>JANLXP010000444.1:0-1054 GCA_031365165.1 Alphaproteobacteria bacterium | reverse complement strand
GCAGGATCACGTCGTAGTCGGTCATGAAGTTCGCGACGGTGCGGCCGAGCGCATGCAGTGTGTTTATGGCGCGCGCGTAGACGCTTGAATCCGTCTTGCGAGCGTTTTCGACGCGGAACCACGTGGCGCGCTCGACGTCTTCGGGTCTCGCCTTGCGCCCCAACGCTTCGGCCGCTTCGTCGACCGTGAAGGCGACGTTGCCGCTGATCACGACGCCTTGGGCGGCCATGATCTCCATGCCGTTGATCGTAGGCGACGCTTCTTCGACGATGTGTCCGAGGCTCTCACAGAGTTTGGCCGCATCTTTCACAGCGGCGAGTGCATCCGGGTGGACCTCAGCGGGGATGGGCGGTTTCGTCCAGAGCGCGATGCGCAGGCGGCCGGGTGCCGCCTTTACTTCGTCGAGGAACGCGCGAGCAGGTGGGACAGCTGGGTAGGGGTCACCGGGTGCGGGCCCATGCGTTGCATCGAGGAACGCTGCGCTATCGCGCACGCTGCGCGATACGACGTGACCGATGGAGGCGCCGCCCCAACCTTCGCCGCGCTTTGGGCCCATTGGCGTGCGCGCGCGTGTAGGCTTGAGACCGAACAGGCCACAACAGCTGGCGGGGATGCGGATCGAGCCGCCGCCATCGGTTGCGTGTGCGACCGGAATGATGCCGGCGGCGACTGCTGCCGCCGCGCCGCCCGACGAGCCGCCGGCAATGTGGTTCAGGTTCCACGGATTGCGCGTGGCGCCGTACATGCGCGACTCCGACGACGGGCTGAGTCCCAGTTCCGGCGAATGGGTTTTGCCGAAAATGACGAGGCCTGCCTTCTTCGTGCGCTCCACGTAAGTCGAGTCGCTTTCAGCGACGCTTTCGCGCGCGAGATTGAGGCTTCCCGTTGTGACCGTGCCTTTCAAGGCGACGCCGAGGTCCTTCAGCAGATAGGGCACGCCGGTGAGCGGACCTTGCGGCAGGCCGTCCTTCAGCGCCTTTCGCGCGACGTCTTCGTGCTCAAGGACGATTGCGTTGATCTTCGGGTTCACGTCGCGGGCGCGCGCGAGGGCGAC
>JANLXP010000425.1:0-9703 GCA_031365165.1 Alphaproteobacteria bacterium | reverse complement strand
ACGAGCACGTCGACGCGGTCGCTGACGCCGTCGGCCGCGCCGCCGAAAGCCAGCACGTCCACGCGGTCAGGCGTCACGCCTTTCGTGGAGAGGTAATTGCGGATCGCAAGCGCGCGCGTCAGCGACAACCGCCGCGCCTCGCTCGATAGATCGCCCGCTCGTCCGCTGAACGCGGCCAGCCGAATGCGCACCGTCGACTGCAGCAGGCGCGTCGCCAACTCGTCGAGCAAAGTCTGCGCCTGTTCGGTAATCTCGGTCTTGCCCGTCAGAAAACGCACGCGGCTCATCACCGCAAAGCCGTCCAGCGGGTTGACGGCCTTTGTGCCCGCGAACGGATCACGCGCAACGCCGCTGATCTCAACCGGAAACGCCTTCGTGTCGGAACTCACAATCGTCATCGGAACTTCGGCGCTCGCCGTCGCGGTAGGCGCGGGCTTTGCCGCGACCACGGGTGCTGCGGAAGTTGGCGCTGGGGTCGCGACAGCAGGTTTCGGCGTCGCGGCTGAGGTGATGGCGGCAGTCTCCTGCGGCACCACCAACGTGCCCTCGACACGGGCCGGCTCGACGTCAGGCTTCGGCCGTGGCCGCGCGAGCGACAGCGGCCGCACATCGGAAGCAGTCGGTTTCGGCCGCGGTGTCACGATGGGAAGGGCGTCGAGGTTGACGGTAATGCCGGTATCAGCAGGCGCGGGCGCAGCGTCTTGCGCGCCGGCAACGCCGCACGTTACGAACGCGAACACAACCAAACCGAACCGCATGCGGGGGAGAATACAAGAACCGCGCGAATAATTCACGCGCGACTGCGTCCCTTGAACACTTTCAGCAACGCTCCGTGCAGGTGCGCGTTCGAGGCCAGAATACTGCCGCTGGTAAGCATGTCCTGCTCGCTCGACAGGTCGCTGACCAATCCGCCAGCCTCCCGCACGATCACGATCCCGGCCGCCACGTCCCAGGGCGAGAGGCCCCGTTCCCAAAACGCGTCGTAACGCCCGGCTGCAACCCAAGCGAGGTCAAGCGCTGCGGCCCCAAAGCGCCGAACACCCGCAACCTCGGCCATCATCAAGGAGAGTTCCGTCGAGAACTCTTCGCGCTTGGCAGGCGCGATGCCCATGTTCGGAATGCCCGTCGCGACCAAGGCCGTGTTCATCTCGCGCCGGCCCGAGACCCGAAGGCGCGTCTCGTTGTGCCAGGCACCCTTGCCCTTCTCGGCGATGAACATGTCGTCCGTGATCGGATTGAAGACGAGCCCCGCAACCAACTGCCCCTCGCGCTCCAAGGCGATCGAGATCGCAAAGTGCGGCAGCCCATGCAGGAAATTCGTTGTCCCGTCGATCGGGTCGATGTACCAGCGGTGCGTCTTGTCGGGACCTTCGATCGTGCCGCCTTCTTCCATGACGAAGCTGTAGTGCGGCCGCGTGCGCAGCAACTCGTCGTGCAAGACGCGCTCAGCCTTCGTGTCGGCCTTCGTCACGAAATCGGCAATTCCTTTGCGCGAAACCTGCAATTTCTCAAGTTCGCCGAAGTCGCGGACGATCGCCTTGCCGGCTTTACGCGCGGCGGCGACCATCACATTCATCAGCGGCGTGGTGATAGTCATCTAGTCCGCGCGCTTCACGTAAGAGGAGTCTTCGGTCGCGACAACGATGCGCGTGCCCGTCTCGATGAACGGCGGCACCATCACGCGCAACCCGCTCTCAAGTTTCGCAGGCTTGTAGGACGACGCTGCCGTCTGGCCCCTCACGACCGGATCGGCCTCGACCACGGTCTGTACGACCTGCAGCGGCAACTGCACGCTGATCGGCCGGCCTTCATAGCTCTCGACCTTCACGTCCATGCCGTCGCTCAAGAACGCAGCGCGTTCGCCCACGAAGTCGGCGGCGATCTCGATCTGGTCGAACGTTTCCTTGTCCATGAACGTCAGCATGTCGCCAGCCGCGAACAAGAACGTGTACGGCTTGAAGTCGAGTTCGATCTGCTCGACGGACTCGGCGGAGCGGAAACGCTCGTTCAGCTTGCGCCCGTCGAACAAGTTCTTGAGCTCGACCTGATTGTAGGCGCCACCCTTGCCGGGCTTCACTGCTTGCGTCTTCACGGCGACCCAGAGCGAGCCGTCGTGCTCGATCACCGCGCCCGGTTTGACTTCGTTACCTGCGACTTTCATGGGGAGACTTCACTTCACGAAAAGAGAAAGGGCGGTGGTAACCGCCCTCGCGAATGGGCGCGGAACCTATCAGGGGTAAGCGCCCGCTTCAATGCGGCGAACCTCGCCATTTTGCGAGGAAAGACCAAGCATCGTTAAGGGGTTGCCGACGGCTCCTGCAGCCCTGTTGCGGCGTCGTATTTGCCCACGCCCTCGCCCAGATGCGGGTTGTTCTCGGCGCGTATCGCCGCCGCCGCCTCGTCGTACAGGAAGGGCAGGAACGCATACCTGCGGCCGCGCGTCATCTTCGTCACCGCATGCAGCAGAGAACACGAAAAGACCACCGCGCCGCCGATCGGAGGCTTGAATGTCCGCGGCCCGTACTCCGGAAACGCAATCTCGCCGCCGTCGAAGTCGGCGTTGAGATTGATCGAAACCGCAAACCGCCGATGCGCTGTGCCCTTCGTCGTGTTGTCGCGGTGCGTCTTGAAATGGCCGCCGTCCTCGGCCGAATAGCAAGCGACGAGGTAGCGTTCCATGCGCGTCACATCGAACTGATGCACCTTCTTAATCTCGGGTACGATGCGCCTCTGCACACGGCGCTGTATCTCGACCAGCAACGCCTTATCCTCAAGCGACACGTCGCGGCGGACCTTGACCTCGGCGTTCTCGTGCACAACCGTCTTGCCGCCGACTTCGTTCATAAAGCCCGACAGCTTGCCGCCCTGCGCTTCGTAAATTTGGATCAGGCGCTCACAGAACGTTGGCTCGAACACAGACGGTAGCACGATCACCGGTGGCGGAATATCCAAGCCCGCATGCTGCCCTGGCGGCGGCAATGCGGCGACATAGTCGAGCGTCTCCTTTGCGCTCGCCGCAGGATCGTCGCCAAACGGCACGACCTTTAGGATCCGCAACATTGGATCGAGCACGTACCAGATCTGCCGGACCTCGATGCGCCCGTTCTGCGGCTTAGCTTCCGGCGACTGGGCACCGTAAAGCCGCGCTGCCTCGCCATTGAAGTCCCAGAAGAACCGAATCCCGGGAATCCGATCTTTGATCCCGGCCTGTTGGTCTGCGCGGTCGTTCGATATGGCAAAGAACGAGGCGCGGTCATCGTCGAACAGCGCTCGCCGCGCTGCGACCTCGCGCAATGCCGCTCGCGCGCCAGTGTCATGTGTCGATGCTAGGAAACACAACACGACATACCGGCCGGCAGCTTTGTCCAAGCGCACCGCGGGACAGGTCGGCGTCGGCAATTGCACCCAAGGTGCAGGGTCGCCAGGCGCAAGCATGCGATACATCATGGTCGTCGAACCCAAATCGTGTCCGAACTATGCGGGTGCTCACCCGCGTGCGGCAATGGCGTCGAATATCTCATTGAACCGCTTTACCGCAGCTTCGGGCCCTTGCTCGTGGTCCCAAATACCGCTGGCGACTGCGAGGAAGTCGGCCCCTGCCTCCACCAACGGCAACGCGTTCGAAACGGTAATGCCGCCGATCGCAACACACGGCGCCTCCATGATATCCTGCCACCAGGTCAAGATCTCAGGCTCAGCCTTCGTCTTCGCGTCCTTCGTCGTGGTCGGATAGAACGCGCCGAACGCGACGTAGTCCGCGCCCGCTTCAACGGCGTCCATCGCGAGATGGCGCGAGTTGTGACACGTCACCCCGATGATTTTGTCCGGCCCCAGCAACGCGCGCGCCTCTGCGTAGGGCGCGTCTTCTTGGCCCACATGCACGCCGTCCGCGCCAAGTTTCTTCGCAAGGTCGGGCCGGTCGTTGAGGATGAACGCAACGTCGCGCGCCTGCGCGATCCGCATCAACCGCTCGCCCGTGCGCAAGACCTCGTCGTCCGAGACGTCCTTGAGGCGCAGCTGTAACGACGCGACATCGCTGGCGCCAAGCGAACGGGCCAACGCGTCATCGAACGACGTGTCGAGCTTGGGTGGCGTGATGAGGTAGAGGCGGCAGCGGATTAGGCGGCTTCCTTCTCAAGGCTCTGCGCCCACTTGCCGAGGGCGGCGAGGCCGTTCATGCGCGCGCGGTGCGCGAAGGCACGCTGCGCGGCCGCGACGTTTTCCTTTCGGCCGCCCCACGCCTTCTGCGGCGCAGCCTGCAGCGCGCGGCCATAGGAGAAGGTCAAGGCCCAGGGCAGGCGGCCAAGCTTGTTCATCGCATCGAGATGCGCCGTCGCCTCTTCGTCCGACTGACCGCCGGAAAGGAACGCGATGCCCGGCACCGATGGCGGCACGCAATTCTTCAGCATCTTGACTGTCTTCTCGGCGACTTCGGCGACCGGCGCGCGCTTCGAGGATTTCTTGCCTGCGATCGCCATGTTCGGTTTCAGCACCATGCCTTCGAGCTTCACGTCGGCGGCATAGAGTTCGTCGAACGTCTCCTTCAGCACCCACTCCGTCACGTCATAGCAGCGGTCGATGTCGTGCTCACCATCCATCAGGACTTCAGGTTCGACGATCGGCACGATGTTCGCTTGTTGGCAAAGCGCCGCATAACGCGCCAATGCGTGTGCGTTCGCATGAATGCAGTTGTAGGTCGGAATGCCGTCGCTGATGTCGATCACCGCACGCCACTTCGCGAACCGCGCGCCGCGCTCGTAATATTTCGGCAGCCGCTTCGAAAGGCCGTCGAGGCCCTTCGTGATCAGCTCCTTCGGCGAACCGGGCAGCATTTCGGTGCCTTCGTCGACCTTGATACCGGGCAGAGCACCCGCGTCGGTGATGATCTTGACCAGCGGTGTGCCGTCGGCCGCGTCCTGCCAGATCGTCTCGTCATAAAGAATGACGCCGGAGATGAACTCGCGCATCGCACCGGTGCGGAACATCAACTCGCGATAGTCGCGCCGGCTGGTCTCCGTCGACTCCGTGCTGATCGCATCAAAGCGCTTCTTGATCGTCGCCGTGCTTTCGTCGGCCGCCAGGAGGCCTTTGCCGGGCGCCACCATCTTCCGCGCGTTCTTTTCCAATTCGCTCATCGTTTCTCTCCCATCACGCCGCAAGCGCTTTCACGCCGGGCAGCTCGCGTCCTTCGAGCCATTCCAAAAATGCACCGCCCGCCGTCGAGCAGTACGTGAAGTCGTCTTCTGCGCCGGCTTGCGCAAGCGCCGCCAGCGTATCGCCGCCACCCGCGACGGACACCATCGCGCCGACTTTCGTCAGCATCGCGACGTGACGCGCTACCGCGCTCGTTCCGTTGTCGAACGGCGGCGTCTCGAACGCGCCGACCGGCCCGTTCCAGACGACTGTCTTCGCCGTCTCGAGCTGCGCCGCGATTGCCGCGATTGAATCCGACCCGATGTCGAGGATCATGCCGTCCTCTGGCGTCTCGGCGATCGGCAGCGTCTTGCATGCCGCCATCGCCTTGAATTCCTTCGCGACCACGCCGTCGCTCGGCAGCACGATCGTACAGTCGCGCGCCTTTGCCTTCGCCATGATCTCGCGCGCCTTGTCCAGCAGCGCGGGCTCGTGCAGCGACTTCCCGATCGGGAACCCTTGCGCCTTCAAAAACGTGTTCGCCATACCGCCGCCGATCACAAGCGCGTCGACCTTGGTGATTAGGTTCTCGAGCAGCGCAAGCTTCGACGAAACCTTGGCACCGCCGACGATGGCGACGACCGGATGCTGAGGTTTTTCCAGAACGCGCGACAGCGCTTCCAGTTCCTTCTGCATCCCACGCCCGGCAAATGCGGGCAACCGGTGCGCCAAACCTTCGGTCGTGGCATGCGCCCGATGCGCGGCTGAGAACGCGTCGTTCACGTAGGCATCGCCGAGCTTCGCAAGCGACGCCACAAAGCGCGCCTCGTTCTTCTCTTCCTCGGCGTGGAAGCGCGTGTTCTCAAGCAACAACACGTCGCCGTCCTTCATCGCAGCGACGGCGGCCTCGGCATCCGGCCCGATGCAATCGTCGGCGAACCCGACCGGCTTGCCGACCGCTTTGCTGAGCGCGGGCAGGATGGCTTTCAGCGACATGCCTTCCACGCGCTTGCCGTCCGGCCGCCCGAAGTGGGAGAGCACCACGACGCGCGCACCCTTCGACACGAGATCGCGGATCGTCGTCGCCGCCTGGTCTATGCGCGCCGTGTCAGAGACGGCACCGTCCTTCATCGGCACGTTCAAGTCCGCGCGCACCAGCACGCGTTTTCCTTTGGCCTCCAGTTGATCGATCGTGCGGAACGCCGCCATCAGATCAGCTTCGCCATCGCGACCGCCGTGTCGCCCATGCGGTTCGCAAAGCCCCACTCGTTGTCGTACCAGGCCATGACGCTCACGAGTGTGCCGTCCATGACTTTCGTCTGATCGAGTGCGAAGGACGACGACGCAGGATTGTGGTTGAAGTCCATCGAGACCAACGGCGCATCGACGATGTCGAGCACGCCCTTCAATTCCTGCGACGCTGCACGCTTCATCGCATCGTTGATCTCGGCAACCGTGGTTGCGCGTTTCGCAACGATCTTGAGGTCGATGACCGAAACGTTCGGTGTCGGCACGCGAATGGAAATCCCGTCAAGCTTGCCCTTGAGTTCCGGAAGCACCAAGCCCACGGCCTTCGCGGCGCCGGTCGATGTCGGGATCATGGAAAGCGCAGCCGCTCGCGCGCGATAAAGGTCCTTGTGCATCTGGTCGAGCGAGGGCTGATCGTTTGTGTACGAGTGGATCGTCGTCATCATGCCCTTGTCGATGCCGACCGTGTCGTTCAGCACCTTCGCGACCGGAACGAGGCAGTTCGTCGTGCACGACGCGTTCGAAACGACGATGTGATCCTTGGTCAGCTTCTGGTGATTGACGCCATAGACGACCGTGATGTCGGCGCCGTCGGCCGGCGCCGAGACCAGCACGCGCTTCGCGCCAGCCGTCAAATGCGCCGACGCTTTCTCCTTCGACGTGAAGATGCCGGTGCACTCCATCGCGATATCGACGGCGAGTTCCTTGTGCGGCAGCTGCGCCGGATCCTTGATCGCCGTCACCTTGATCTTGTGCGGGCCCACGATCATGTGCTCGCCGTCGACCTTCACCTCGACCGGAAAGCGTCCGTGCACCGAGTCGTAACGCAGCAAGTGCGCGTTGGTCTCGATCGGTCCCAAGTCGTTGACGGCGACGATGTTGATGTCTTTGCGGCCCGATTCAACGATCGCGCGCAACACCAAGCGCCCGATGCGCCCAAACCCGTTAATCGCAACTCTGACAGTCATGATGGTGTCCCTTTAGAGCCGCGCTTTCGCGGCTTTCACGATGTTGTCCGGCGTGATGCCGAAATGCTCATAGAGTTTCTCGTACGGTCCGCTTGCGCCGAACGTCGTCATGCCGACGACCGCGCCCTCGCGGCCTGTCCAGCGGTCCCACCCCATCGGCGAGGCTGCTTCCACGACAATGCGAACGGTCGACGTCGGAATGACCTTGTCTTGATAGACATGGTCTTCGCCATTGAAGATGTCGAGGCACGGCATCGAAACCACGCTGGCCCCGATCCCGTCGGCTTCCAGCAATTTCTGCGCTTCCATCGCGAGCGAAATTTCGGAACCGGATGAAATCAGCGTCACGCGATGCTTTGCTTTCGCCGGCGACAGCACATAGCCACCGCGCGCCGAGAGGTTCTCGTCTGTATGCTTCAAGCGCACCTGCGGCAGGTTCTGCCGCGACAGCGCGATGATGCTGGGCGCCTTCGCCGAACGCAGTGCGAGCTCCCAACACTCGGCGGTCTCAACCGCATCCGCGGGGCGATAGACGAACAGATTCGGGATCGCGCGCAACGCGGCCAGGTGCTCGACCGGCTGATGCGTCGGCCCGTCTTCGCCAAGGCCGATGGAATCGTGTGTCATAACGTGAATAACGCGCTGGCCCATCAGCGCCGCCAAGCGGATCGACGGCCGACAATAGTCGGCAAACACCAGGAACGTGCCGGAGTAGGGCACGACGCCGCCGTGCAGCGCCATACCGTTCATGGCAGCCGCCATGCCGTGCTCGCGAATGCCGTAGTGAACGAAGCGCCCGCGGAAGTCGCCCGCCTCGATCGCTTCCATCCCCTTCGTGCGCGTGTTGTTCGAACCGGTGAGGTCGGCCGACCCGCCGATCGCTTCCGGCACATGCGCGTTGATCACCTCAAGCGCCATCTCTGACGCCTTGCGCGTCGCAACCGTCACCGGCTTCTCGGTCAGCGCCTTGCGATAAGCACTCAAAGCGGGCCACAGCGACGGATTGATCGCGCCTTCTTGCGCCCGCTCGAACGAGGCTTTCGTCTCGCCGTTCGCAGCCGTCATCCGCTTCAGCCACGACGCATACTCGCCGTGGCCCCGCTCGCCCGCAGCAAGCCACGCCCCGCGAATGTTTTCTGGCACTTCGAAGATGCCGTGCGCCCAACCCAACGCTTTCTTCGCCGCCGCCGCTTCTTCTGTACCCAACGGCGAACCGTGCGACGACGCCGTGCCCTGCTTCTTCGGCGCGCCATAACCGATGATTGTCCGGCACGCGATCATCGTCGGCCGGTCCGACGCCTGCGCGGCTTCGATCGCCGCCGCAACCGCAGCCGGATCGTGTCCGTCCACGCGCGACGCCGACCAACCTGCCGCCTCGAACCGTGCGACCTGATCGCCTGACTCCGACAGCGACACCGGCCCGTCGATCGAAATCCCGTTGTCGTCGAAAAGCACGATCAGCTTCGATAGCTTCAAATGCCCGGCCAGCGAGATCGCCTCGTGGCTGATCCCTTCCATCAAATCGCCGTCCGAGGCGATCACGTAAGTAAAGTGGTCGACCAGATCGCGCCCGAACCGCGCCTCGCAGATACGCTCCGCCATCGCCATGCCGACCGCGGTCGCAATGCCCTGGCCGAGGGGACCCGTCGTCGTCTCGACGCCGGCGCCATGACCGTATTCCGGATGCCCAGCGCAAGGCGAACCCAACTGCCGGAAGTTCTTGATGTCGGCGAGCGTGATGTCCTTGTACCCGGTCAGATGCAGCAGCGAATAAAGCAGCATCGAGCCGTGACCGGCGGAGAGCACGAAGCGGTCGCGATCCGGCCATTTCGGATTGCGCGGATCGAATTTCAGGAATTTCGTGAAGAGCACGGTCGCGACATCGGCCATGCCCATCGGCATACCGGGATGTCCGGACTTCGCGGCCTCCACCGCATCGATCGCTAGCGCTCGGATGGCGTTCGCCATGTCGCGGTGGGAAACGGAAGAGGTGGGGGTGCTCGCCATGGGTGTCCGTGTCTGGGGGCCAAGCCGCACAGCGCACGCCCGCCCAGGCATTGATCGGGGTCCGTGACCTTGAGCGCACTTCAGGCCGGAAAAGCGCGCGGACCATGCGGCCCACCGCCTATTCGCGTCAACCCCGAAAACCCCTGCAATTCTGCGACATTTGGGGAGGAAAGCCGTAACGAACTGAAACGTTTCGCGCGGAGTGCGCGACACGGTGCGATCTGTCCTAAACGCAAAGCACCAAGTAATTTGCGAACCGGGGACTAGGGGGAAAGAATGAGAACGATCCTGCGTATCGTGGGCTATGCCGTGCTGATCGGCATGGCCGGCGGCGGCTTCTGGCTTTA
>JANLXP010000419.1:0-1394 GCA_031365165.1 Alphaproteobacteria bacterium | reverse complement strand
CAGGAACGCTTCGGGCGTTTGGATCACGACGCCCGCGTCGCGCGCGGCCAGCAGTAGCGTCCAGTCGGGGACGTGGGCGCTGGACGCGCGGTCGAGCACGAGTTGCTCGAACGGGGGTGTGGTGGGGGATGGGGGTTGGGGGTTTGGGGTTGGGGATTCGCCCTGCCCTTCTACTGCAACGCCTTCGCCCAACGCTGTGATGAGTTCGTCGCTGGTGAGGCGCGTGAACGTTGCTTGGTGCGTCGTTTGGGCGAGGCGGTGGTGCGCGAGGCTTTCGAACGTCGCGTCGTCGGCCATCACGGCGATCGTGCGTTGCTGGGCTGCGGCCTTTGCCAGGAAATAGTGTGCGGGCATCAAGATGACGGCCGCGATCAGGTCGACCAGGATGAAGATCAGCACGATCGAGATCGGGATGCGCGTGCCTGGCTGGAAGTAGAACAGGAAGATCATGCCGAAGAAGAACAGCGTCGCCGCCGTCACGTGCAGCTGCAGGTGCATCGCGCGCGAGGCCGCGGTCTTCTGCTCGTACACGCGCATCAGCATTTTCGGGATCATGGCGCCTGCGATCATCAGCGCGCCGTCGGCGAGCGAGGGTTCGTACCCCGCGCTGAACAGGTACGGCGTCAGCACCTGGCGCACGTAGACGGCCACCACGAACGCCATCGCGGTTACGACGGCGGACAGAAGATAGAGATAGAGCTCCATCGTCTGCACGCGCTTGCCGGCGATCCGCAGGTGTTTCATCGATTCGGGTGGCTCAGGGGTTGCCGTTGACCGTGCGGACGCGCGCGGGCGTGGGTCAAGCACGGGGGACGTGTGGTGGGGGCGGATTTGGCGTGCTTTGGCGCTGATATTGTGGATTTCGACGCTCGCCGCCATAACGTGCGGCGCGTTCTCCGCGGGAGGGATCATGGGACTGAGCGACATCGATATTGCGCGGGGCGCGCGGATGAAGCCGATCGTCGAGGTGGGCGCCAAGCTCGGCATCCCGGCGGACGAGCTGCTGCACTATGGGCGCACGAAGGCCAAGGTGTCGTTCGACTTCATCGAAGGGTTGGCGGGGCGGCCGGATGGGAAACTGATCCTGGTCACCGCGATTACGCCGACGGCGGCGGGCGAAGGTAAGACGACGACGACCGTGGGGTTGGTTGACGGGCTTGTCGCTGTAGGCAAGCGCGCGATGGGGTGTATCCGCGAGCCGTCGCTCGGCCCCTGTTTCGGGATGAAGGGCGGTGCGGCCGGCGGAGGCCACGCGCAAGTCGTGCCGATGGAGGACATCAACCTTCATTTCACCGGCGATTTTCATGCGATCACGACCGCAAACAATCTGCTCGCCGCGATGCTCGACAATCACATCGATTGGGGCAATGCGCTGGGCATCGATCCGCGGCGCG
>JANLXP010000397.1:0-2971 GCA_031365165.1 Alphaproteobacteria bacterium | reverse complement strand
GGGATGAACTCAGGTTTGCCGTCTACCGCTTTTCCGGCCACATCGTTCCCGCCGAGGCGTTGGTCGTGCTGATGCGCGGGCTCAGCACGTTCCCTCCGAACCAACCTTATCGCGAGCTTCTGATCTTCGCACGCGATACCGATTTGTCCGATTTCGATGCGACGGCGCTGACGACCCTTTATCAGCGGGGCGAAGAGCTTCATCGCGCGATGAAACTGGGACCGCGTAGCGCCGCCACCGTGCTCGACGGTTCAGTCGATGCAAGGATCATCATGCCGTTGTTCAACGCCTTGTCGTCGATCAGCGGCGGCACCGATTTGAGCTTCGAACTGTTCACCGATGTCGAGCCCGCGTTGAAACGTTTGGGTATCGCACTGGACGAGGGCTTGAAGATCGTCGCTCGCGTGGCGTGAGAAGAGCGGGCGGGACGCCCCGCCTACGCCAAGGCTTCGGCGGGCGCGTTTTGCAACACTCGGCCGCCGTAGCTTTAGCGAAGGGGGCCGCGCTCCCGGGACTAGTGGTGGCTTTCACGCGCGTGTGTCCGACGAACGTGGTCGGCCATGCGGTCGAGTGCTTCGTCGCGCCGTGCGCGGACGGTGTCGCGGTGGAGGCCGAGTGTGAGGGCGGCGCGGCGGATGCCCATGCCGGAGGCTGAGGTGAGCCAGGCTGCGCGGGTTAGGTGGGGGTGGTCCTCCAGCGCTTTGAACCAGGTGAAGGACTCTGTCATGCGGTCGATGGCTCTTGGGCTTGGTGGGGGGAGGCTTACTGTGGCTGGCGTGTAGCCGTAGGCGTCGGCGATGTCTTGGATGGCTTCAGGCCAGGTTGAGCGTAATGCGGGGACAGTGTCTCCGGGGAGGCGGCGGAGTGTGTCCCAGGCTTCGCGCAGGCGGGCCGAGACGAAATCTCGTGACGTCATCGATTCTCCGTTGGTGGGGGATGGGTGATGGGTGTTGGGGAATGGGGCGTAGGGGATGGGGATGCGTGCGCCAACCACCAACCACCAATCTCCAATCCCCAACCACCAACCACCAATCACTGTTCGGCTTCGGGCGCGGGTTCGGGGGCGAGGCAGCCTTCGTCGCCGGGTTTTGGGCCCCAGCGGTGCGACCAGGCGCCGATGGTTTTGAAAACGTCGAGGCGGGTTTGCCATTCTTCCGGGCTCACCCAGGGCGCTTGCGGTGCTGCGCTTGCCGCGGCGTTCAAGCCAGCCAGGCGTTCGTCGCGCGCCTCGCGCACGGCGTCGCGGAAGTAGTTCGGCGAGTCGGGCACGCCGCGGCGGCCGCGCTTGGCCATGCGGGCGGCGATCGTGGGCCACACGTCGCATTCCGCGTCGCAGCCCTCCGCCAGCCAGCCCGCGAACGTGTCCCCGAAAACCATCCACTGCTGCTTTTTCTGCAGCGCCTCCAGCGACGTGCCCATCACCTCCGCCACGCGGACCATTGCTGCAATCGGCAACGCCGCCGGTGCGGTGCGGTCGCTTACTGGACCACTGGCTTTTGGTGGTTGGCTTATGGACTCTGGCTTCTGGCTTATGGGGGCAACCCCCCGGTTATCTCCACCCTTAAGGGTCTGGGTTTTTCCGTTGGCATTACAAAGGGTTGGATTGCCCCCGCGCTTGCCCACTTTCTGCGCCGCCGCGCGCAGTTTCAGTTCGCGAACCATGCGGCGCGAGTAGATCCGTGTGCGGCGGTCGCGCGAGAAGACGTGGTTGCGTTCGAGTTCGGCGAGCAGCGTTTCGACCGTCTTCAGCGGCTGGCCGACGATGCTGGCGAGTGCGGGCACCGGCAGCGGTTCGCGATCGCGCGCGAGGTAGCCGCCGTTGTGGACGGCGATGCAGAGCATCTCCATCCAAAGCCCGCGGGCCGCGAGCGAGCACGCGCGCAGAGCCTCATCGGCCTGCCAGTCGGACCAGAAGAATTTCGACCAGAGGGTGGCACTCATTGGGTGGCTCCTTTGTTGTTTCTTGCCTGGGAGCGCCGGCATCCTGCCGGCTCTTTGGCGGTGGCGATGGAAGGAAGAGCCGGCGGGACGCCGGCGGTCCCAGGCAAGATCACTTCACTCCCGAACTCGGTGCATCGAAGTGGGCGCGGACGTGGGCTTCGCGGCCGTTGCGGTGTTTGGCGATGTGGATGTCGAGCATGGTTTGGACGCGGGCGTGTTCGGCGAGCCAGGATGGCCACTCGGGGGCGCCGCGGTGGGGTTCGCGTTTTTGCACGTAATAGGCTTCGCGGTAGAGGAGGAGCACCAGGTCCGCGTCTTGTTCGATGGCGCCGGACTCGCGCAGGTCGGCCAGTTCGGGTTTGCGGTCCGCTCTACTTTCCACCGCGCGGTTCAGTTGGCTGAGCGCCACCACCGGCACGTCGAGCGTGCCCGCCATCTTTTGCAGCGCGTCGGAGATCTCCGTCATCTCGGCCACTTTGTTGCCTTTGCAATCGCGGTCCGGGCGGATCTTTTGGATGTGGTCGACAATGACGAGGCCGAGCGGCGTCTTCGTGTCCCTTAATTTCTTCTGCGCGCGTTTGGCGGCGAGCAGCAGCCCTGAGGGCGTGAGCTGGCGGCCTTCGTGGATGTAGAGCGGCAGGTGTGCCAAGCGCGCTTCGGCTTCGATGAGGGCGTCCGTGTCGCCGGCCGGCTTGCCGCCGCGGCGAAGTTCGCTGTAGGCGATCGACGTTCCGCCCACGAACGCCTCCGCGGTGATGAGGCGGAGCGTGATCGCGGCGGCCGCCATTTCCATGGAGAAGAACGCGACCGCCCTGCCCTGCTTCGCGGCGGCGAGCGCCACGTGGCCCGCGAACGCGGTCTTGCCCATGCCGGGGCGCGCGCCCACGATGACGAGCTCCTTCGCGCGCATGCCGCCGGTGATGTCGTCGAGCGCGCGCAATCCGAATTTCAGCGTCGGCGCATCGTCGGTCGCGTTCATGACGGCGGCGGCCAGCTCGCCGATGGGTTGGAAGCGGTCGGCCGGGGTTTG
>JANLXP010000393.1:0-1545 GCA_031365165.1 Alphaproteobacteria bacterium | reverse complement strand
CCAATTGGCAACGGCCAGCGCCAAGATGACGAGCGAAATCAAAATGCGCAGCGCCTGCGGATCGCGCGCCGCCAGCGACAACCGCGGCCAGGCGACCTTCAGCCGGTTGATATGATCGAAAACCCACTGCCGGTGCGCGTGCCAAAGCCGCTTCGTATCGTCGTCGTTGCCGGTCGCGGGCTTGTCTTCCAGCGCGCTCAGCGGCCGATGCTCAAGCCCGCTCGATTGCTCCAAGTGACGAACGGCTTGCGAGCGCGACGGCACCGACGTCGACTTCATCGAATACATCACCGCCCAACCGGTCGCGGCGATAAATCCAACGAGGCTCAAAAGATGCAGCCACTCGGGCAGATAAACGAACGCATTGGCGAGGGCCAGAATGACAAAGAGCCCGACGACCCCGCCCGCCGGCCACAGCAGCGGCCAAAACCGTTCCGCCGACAGCGAGGCCCACGAAAGCCACACGTGCCGCTGCACGATCTTGGGCAGTCCACCGCCCTTGTCGTCCTCTGCGATATGCAAACTCTCGTCGGCCAAACGCTTTACCTCAAGCAGGGGCGCCTAGAGCCAGTTCGGCCAGCGCTCCTGCGCAATCATATCGTCGACAGTCTGCCGCGGTCGCGTGACCGCAAATTGGCGACCCTTAACAAGCACTTCCGGGGCCAAACCGCGGGCATTGTAACTGGACGCCTGCACTGCGCCATAGGCACCCGCCGAAAGTATGGCAACCAAATCCCCGGCGGAAACGGCGGGTAATTCACGATCCCGTGCGAAAAGGTCCGTGCTTTCGCAAACGGGGCCCTCCACGTCGTAAACCTTGCGTTGTGCTGACGTGTGCCGCACCGGCACGATGTCGTGCCAGGCATCGTAAAGGGCAGGGCGGATCAAATCGTTCATCCCGGCGTCGAGGATGAGGAACTCTTTCGCCTCGCCGCGCTTCACGTAGAGCACCTGCGAAACCAGCACGCCCGCATTCGCCGTGATCAGCCGCCCAGGTTCCACGATCAACTGCGCGTCGAGCCCCGCCACCGCCTCGCGCACGACAACGCCGTAATTCTCCGGCAACGGCGGCGTCATCGTGTCGTTGTAGGGAACGCCCAAGCCACCGCCGAGGTCGATCCGTGAAATGTGATAGCCGTCCGCACGCAGAGCTTTGACCAGCGCAACAGCCTTCGCAAACGCCTCGCGATAAGGCCCTAGCTCTGTAATCTGGCTACCGATGTGCAAAGCAACGCCGGCCACGTTAATGCCCGGCAACTTCGCCGCGTGCGCAAACGCAGCCTTCACGCGCGACCACGCGATCCCAAACTTGTTCTCGGCCTTGCCTGTCGAAATCTTCGCAAGCGTCTTCGCATCGACATCGGGATTGACCCGTAGCGCAACCGAAGCCGTCGCCCCTTTCGACGAAGCCACCTCGCTCAAAACGTCGAGCTCTTCCTCCCCCTCGACGTTGAACTGATAGATGCCGGCATCCAAACCCGCCGCCATCTCCACGCGCGTCTTACCGACCCCCGAAAACACGATCTTCGACGAGGGAACGCCCGC
>JANLXP010000387.1:0-2720 GCA_031365165.1 Alphaproteobacteria bacterium | reverse complement strand
CCCGGCCGGTTGAAGCTTTCCTACGCGTATCAAATGCGCGACTACGACAATCCCGAGAGCCTTGCGCCGTTCCCGAATACGGCGACGCGCCAGGACGACCGGCAAACGGTGCGCGCCTATGCGGACGTGGAAGTGGCGGAGGATCTGAAACTCTTCGCGGACTACCACTTCTCGGACCGAGGCTCGAACCTCGCCAGCGCCGACTACAACAAGAACGACGTGTACGTGGGGCTGTCGTACAGCTTCTGACGCGAATCGCGCCTTCCGGCTTCACGCCCGCCCCTAGATACGGCGGGCGTTCGTGCGTTTGCGCTGCGCCGCCGGGGTCACCATAATCGGGCAAAACCTGACGGGGAGAGAACACATGCAGATGTCACGCCGCCATGCGATTGCAGCGCTTGGCTCCACGATGTTGATGCCGATCGTTGCGGGAGCGGCCTTCGGGGCCGTGCAGAGCGATGCCGATAAGGCGTTCGCGAAGCTCGCGCAGAACTGGCTCGATCAATCGATGAAGTTTTCGCCGGTGTCGGCGACGCAGGTCGGCGATCACCGGTTCGATAACGAGCTCGACGATGTGAGCGCTGCCGGTCGGAACGCGGGCCTCGCGTTCTATAAGCAGACGCTGAAAGCGCTCGATGCGATCGACCGGAAAAAGCTGTCGCGCGCCAACCAGGTCGATGCGGCGTTGCTGTCGAACGAACTGCGCTCACAGATTTGGCGCACCGAAAGCGTGCAGGATTGGGCTTGGAATCCGCTCGGGTATCAAGGCGTTGCCGGCGGGGCGCTCTATTCGCTGATGGCGCGTGAGTTTGCGCCGGTGGAGCAGAGGCTCGCGGCCGCGACGCGGCGCATGGAGTTGATCCCGGCATTGCTGAAGCAGGCACGCGGCGAATTGGTGCCGTCGCGTGTGCCGGTTCCGCATGCCGCAACCTATTCGGCGCAGCATAAGGGCCTGAAGAGCATAATCGGCGAGATGATCGATCCGCATAAGGCGAAGCTCTCGGGCGCGGCGCGCACGCGGCTTGATGCGGCGATCGCGACGTACAACGCGGCGTGCGACGAGCATCAGGCGTGGATCGACGGCACGCTGGTGCCCGCGGCCAAGGCCGACTTCCGCGCCGGCGCCGAACGGTTCGACAAGCAACTGACGTTCACGCTGCAATCGACGCTGACGCGAGCTGAGGTTCGCGCGCGCGCCGAGGCTGCGATGGTGAAGTGCCGCGCGGATATGTACGCGGTCGCGCGTCAGGCGCTGGCCGGACGTGCCGGTGCGCCGGAGACGCCGGATGCGCCCTCGCCCGAGCAACAGCAAAAGGCGATCAAGGCCGCGCTCGAGATTTCGGCAAGCGAGCGGCCGCCGCGCGAGAAGCTCGTCGAGGTCGCGACTGCGGCGGTCGAACAGGCGCGGACGTTCGTTCGCGACCACGATCTCATCACGCTGCCCGACGGGCCGGTGAAGGTGATCCTGATGCCGGAGTTTCAGCGCGGGTTCTCGATCGCCTATTGCGATTCACCGGGACCGCTCGACAAGAATTTGGACACGTTCTACGCGGTATCGCCGATCCCCCCAGAGTGGACGGACGAGCAGACAACATCGTTCCTGCGCGAATACAACGCGCGCGGCATCATCGACCTCGGCGTGCACGAGGCGATGCCGGGGCACTACGTGCAGATCTTCCACTCGAATTCCTATCCCTCGGTGCTGCGCGCGGTGTTGTCGTCGGGATCGTTCGTCGAAGGTTGGGCTGTTTACGCGCAGGAGATGATGGTCGCAGAGGGCTTTCAAGCCGGCGATCCGCTCTACAAGCTACAGCAGCTGAAGATGCTGCTCCGCTCGATCAGCAACGCGATCATCGACCAAGCGATCCATGTCGACGGTATGACGCAAGAGCAGATGATGAAGTTCCTGACCGAAGGCACATTCCAAGAAGAGCGTGAAGCCGCCCTCAAATGGCGCCGCGCGCAACTCTCGGTGACGCAACTCTCGACTTATTTCGTGGGGTATTCAGAGCACGTGGCCACGCGCGATGCGGCGAAGCAGAAGGCGGGTGCCGGGTTCAAGCTCAAAGCGTACCACGACAAGGTGCTGTCGCACGGCTCACCGCCGATGCGCTATGCGCGTCCGCTGTTGTTTGATGAGCCGATTGTGTGAGGGACTGCGACCGTTGGTTCGTGACGTGTCCCTCATTTTCGGCAGGGAGTCGATGACGGCGTCACTAACGCACTGAACCGATATGATATTGACTACGTGGTGCACTGACGGAGACTGGGATGGTGAATCACGATCTTTTTTTGGGACGACCGCTGGAACACCTTACAACGTGTGAAGCGAAGGTAGTCCTCGATCGATTTCTACAACTCGGGGGAGACGGTTTGGCGGTCTGTGCATCGTTGGCTGCTAGGGAAGGATGGGCGCTCGATTTTAGTGAACGTTCTTTGGTCGAATTGTTCGCACTCGCGGGGAAGAGCATTAGATTCGTGTACCGCCCGCTTCCGAATGATTTGCCAAGCTGGATTCGAGAGGCCCCGCAGCACTCGCAAGGGATCGTAGAATTTGATGAGGAGTCGCGCGTGTGGATGACGCGAGTGGCTTTTTACTTAGGCGAGTTTTTTGTGCACTCGCACCCACAGCTGCGTTGGGGTGTGGGGGACGTAAAGTTCGCCAATCACAACCTACCCGTCGTGGTCGGGTTCAAAGGGCACCAGGAACTACCACCGCT
>JANLXP010000336.1:0-9777 GCA_031365165.1 Alphaproteobacteria bacterium | reverse complement strand
GTTGTCCGACACCGCGCGCGGATCCGGCGGCTTCGGCTCGACCGGCGTGAAGGGAGGTTAGACATCTTGCTCCGCCTCTCCCGCAAATCGATCCTGGCGCTCGAAGCCGTTGTCGACATCGCGTGCAACTCGCGGCCCGAGCCCGTGCAATCGAAAGAAATCACGCGCCGCCAAGGCGTGCCGCACCGCTATCTGGAACAGGTAATGCAAGCGCTCGTCCGTTCCGGCGTGCTCAAAGGCGTGCGCGGCCCGCGCGGCGGCTACCGCCTGGCGCGCGAACGCCGGCGCATCACCGCGGGCGAGATCGTGCGCATCGTCGCCGAGCTTGAAGTCGCGGACGAACCGCCCTTAAACGGCTCCTCGCCGATCGGCGAAACGATCGTGCGTCCGGCCATCGAAGCCATCCACAACGACCTGATGCGCCAACTCGATGCGATAACTGTAGAAGACCTCTGCCGCCGCGCCGAAGAAAAAGGTCTAGCCGACCCCGTCGGGGCCCGGGCAGACTTCGCGATCTAACGAAAGGACAAAAACAATGAGCAAAACCCCCGGCCGTGGCCGCGTCTATGACTCGATCACCGAGACGATTGGCGACACGCCGCTAGTGCGCCTGAACCGCGTCGCGAAGGAAGCGGGCGCCGTCGCCGAAATCCTCTTGAAGCTCGAATTCTTCAATCCGATGGCAAGCGTCAAAGACCGCATCGGCGTCTCGATGATCGAGGATCTGGAAAGCCGCGGCCTCATCAAATCTGGCACGACGTTGATCGAGCCCACATCCGGCAACACCGGCATCGCGCTCGCCTTCGTTGCAGCCGCAAAAGGCTATTCGCTCATCCTTGTGATGCCGGAATCGATGTCGGTCGAACGCCGCAAGATGCTTTTGATCTTGGGTGCAAAGCTCGAACTCACGCCCGCCGCCCAAGGCATGCGCGGCGCCGTCGCGCGCGCGAACGAACTGCAAAAAGAAATCCCGAACTCCATCATTCCGCAGCAGTTTGAAAACCCGTCGAACCCAGCGGTCCACCGCCGCACGACGGCCGAAGAAATCTGGAACGACACCGCGGGCAAAGTCGATGCTGTGGTCTCCGGTATCGGTACCGGCGGCACGATCACGGGCGTGGGCACTGTCTTGAAGAAGCGCAAACCCGGCTTGAAGATGATCGCAGTCGAACCGGAAGACAGCGCCATCCTCTCCGGCCGCCAACCCGGCCCGCATAAAATTCAAGGCATCGGCGCAGGCTTCATCCCGGCGATCCTCGATCGCGAAGTGATCGATGAAATCATCACGATCAGCAACGAGACCGCCTTCGCGACGGCGCGCAAAGTGGCCAAACTCGAAGGCATCCCTGCCGGCATCTCCTCCGGCGCCGCGATCGCCGCGACACTCGAAATCGCAACCCGCAAAGAGTGGGCCGGCAAAACGATCGTAACGATCATCCCGTCTTTCGCCGAACGCTACCTGTCGACAGCCCTTTTCGACGGGCTCTGATCTACCGCCGCAAGCCAGCCGCCATCGGCAACGATGGCGCGGCTTCGACCGTTGTGTGCAGCATCGGGAACTGCCGCGCCGCGTGAATAAGTTCGTTCTCGATCGGGTCTGCACTGCCTTCGCTGATCGGAAAACGCCTGAGCGCGCGCAGATCGTCGCGCGCGACGTGCATCCGGCCGTCGCTCACCCCACCTTCGCGCCGCCGCGCAACCGCAACACCCGCGCTGAACGCCGTTTGATGCGACGCCTTCACAAGCTGCGTCTCCGGCGCGAACTCCGACAGGAAGATCGTTTTGATGCCTGGCCCGCTTTGAAGCCCCACAACATTGAACGCTTTGCCGTCTTCGGTCGCCAAGAACGAAGGCATCGAAGGCGTATCGAACAAGATGACGGCGCAAGCTCCACCGAGCTGAAACGCATAGCCGCTACGCACGACGAACGAACGCGCCACTGCGCCTGGCGTCAAGTGCGGAACCAATTCGCACGCCACATGCTGCAAACCGTGCGGCGTCTCTTGCGCGTGCACGACAAGCAGCGAGCGCATCGCATGTCCGCCGTTCGGATCCCGCGTGCTGTCGTTCCGCTCGCGCGCCACGATGTCGTAAAGCCCGCAATACTCAGCTGACAAACGGCTGAGGTAACGTCCGCTCGCATTTCCATAGAGCGCATACTGCATCAATTGCGCCAGACTGTCGGAGGGCACGATCATCGGCGGCGGAGGCGCCGGCGCATGCGCCACATCCTCGTCAGGCTCGGCAACCGGCGCCGCTTCGATCCCGAGCTTCGACTGCAACTCCATCAAGTCGGCGGCCGGAAATCCCATCTCGGCAATACCGGAGGCAACAAGAGCGCTCTTCAATTCCTGCGCCCAAGCGCGCGTGATGAAGGGCGCTGAGAACCCGGTCTTCCCCTCAACGATATAGCGCTGCATCAGCCGCTGCTTTTGCTGGAACCCAAGGCCCGACCGCTTGCCCCCAAAGGCCGCTTTCTCAGCGATCCAGTCCGGATGCACGAGCCGAAGCGCCCGCGCCGCCTGCGTCAACGCCCAAAGTTCCGCATAATCTTCGCGTCGCGCGCGAAGAAACCTGTCGCTTTTCTTGCGTGAAGCGAGCGTCGTCCCGGGCGAAGGGTGCACGCGCTCAAAATTGTTAGAGAACTCGCCCTTACCCATCATGCCCCCCGGCCCCAAGGATTGAGATAACCGAGAACGCACGCGCGACGCAATTCGCAAAAGCGCGCAACACGCACCATCGACAAAAATTCACACTGTAAAGTCGGAGCCAGCTACGCTCACATCTGCGTGAATCGCTTCGAGATCTGCCGATGTACGACCTCATCATCCGCGAAACCGAAATCTTCGATGGAACCGGTGCGCCCTCTCGTCGTGGCGACGTCGCGCTCGAAGACGGCAAGATCGCAGCGGTCGGTTCCACAAAACAATCCGCACGCGAAATTGTCGACGGCACAAACCTGGCGCTCGCGCCGGGTTTCATCGATGTGCACACACACGACGATTTCGCGGTCGTGTTGCACCCGGACATGGCGTTCAAAACCTTGGGAGGCGTCACGACCGTCGTCGTCGGCAATTGCGGGTTCGGCCCCGCGCCGTGGAAACCCGCCTCGCGCTTTGCTGCCACCGTCGATCCGCGCCCCCTGCCGCAATGGGAGGGCTTTCGCGGCTACATGCAAACGCTCGAAGCGAACCCGCCTGCAGTGAACGTCGCAACGCTCATCGGCCATGGCACCGCGCGCCATGCCTCCATGGGCCTCGACGCGCGCGAACCCACCGGCGCCGAAATGGCCGCGATGAAAAAGATCGTGGCCGAAGGTCTGGAAGCCGGTTGCGTCGGCATGTCGTCAGGCCTGATCTACGATCCCGGTCGCCACGCCCGCACCGACGAACTCGTGGAACTCGCAAGTCTCCTACGCGGCACCGGCGCGCTCTACGCCACCCACATGCGCGACGAAGGTCTGGGCCTCCTCTCATCCGTCGCCGAGGCGATCGAGATCGGCGAACGCGCCGGCGTGCCGGTGCAGATATCGCACCACAAAGCCTCCGGCGAACGCGCTTGGGGTCTTGTCACCCAGTCCCTGAAACTCATCGAGGACGCGCAGGCAAAAGGCCAAAGCGTGCACGCCGACCAATATCCCTACACGGCGGGCAGCACATCGCTCGGCGCGGTCTTCCGCGACGGCGCTTTCGGCGGGCCAGGCCGCGAGACTGCCCCGAAGAACATCGTCATCGCCTCCGCCCAAGGTCACGGCGAATGGGAAGGCCGCTCAATCGCCGACATCGCGACCGCCATGGGCTGCGAAGCACCCGCCGCAGCAACACATGTTCTAAAGCACGCACCCGGCGCCACCGTCATCATCCACATGATGCGCGAAGAAGACGTACGCACCGTGATGCGCCACAAGAGCACGATGATCGGCTCCGACGGCATCCCGACACTCGACGGCAAACCGCACCCGCGCCTCTACGGCACATTCGCCCGCGTCCTCGGTCACTATGCCCGCGACGAAGCCTTGTTCCCGATGGCCGAAGCGATCCACCGCATGACGGGTTTCTCAGCAAAGAAATTCGGCTTGCCTGACCGTGGTGTGATCGCAAAAGACGCCGCCGCCGACCTCGTGCTCTTCGACCCAAAGAAAATCGTCGACGCCGGCACCTTCGAAGACCCCAAGAAAATGCCGATCGGCATCAAAGCCGTCTACACGAACGGCCATTGCACAGCGCAAGACGGCAAGCCCATGACGGCGCGCGGCGGACGCGTGCTGCGGCGTGCGTAGTTAGCCTGACCCGGGAGCGCGGGCATCCTGCCCGCCCTTCGCGCATCGCAAACCGCGCATCTACGGGCACCAAAACTTAACCATGAGCGCGAGTTCACTCGAATTCTGTGTCGCTTCAAATCTAATGTGTATGCGTTCCTGGAGGTGCCGTGTTGCTGCGGGTTGCACTTTGCCTGTTTCTTACCGCGGTTGCGTTGGCATGTCCTTATGCGTGGCCTGCGTCTGCCGCACCGCAGTCGAACATCAACATTGACTCGAAAACGCTGCGCGTACGCATCGACACCAAACGGATATGCGCTTGCTTCGCGTATCTCGTGTACCCCATGTACACGCTCGACATCGCGAGTGATGGCGCTCTTACCTATGAGGGCGGAGGCTACACAGCCGTCGAAGGCAAGCACCGCGCAAAAGTACCTGCCGAATTGGTCCGCAAGGTTGTCAGAGCGATAGTCGATGGACGGAACGTCGTCGACCCCCATCCGTATCGCCCAACCATTGTTGGCATCACACTGACAATTTATGACGGCATCCATAAGCCCTACACCAGGCAGATCGATTTCGACCGCGATGAAACATTTATCACGCGAGGGCACCCAATTATCGACGCTGTAGATGACCTCGTTGACAAATCGCGCTGGGTCACGGGTAACGACAAAACCGCATCGTCGCTGGCAGCTGATGGATGTGTCTTCTCACGCACCGACAGACAGGCCATGAAGGCGGTAGTGGGTGTCGCGATGAATGCAACCAAGAACGGCATTCTTGATCTGCTCCGCCGTGGGGCGCCGATCAGCATCGCGCAGCAGCGCAAAGCGAAGGCCTCAACGGCAACGAACGTCCTCGGCTTGATCAGCAAGCGCGGCGATGACCAAATCATCGAAGCTCTACTCGCAACCGAGTTAGAGTGGACGAAGGACGAGCTGAACGACGCAGCAGTTGGCCTCGCGTATGATGGAAAGCTCCACACGGTGAAACGGCTCCTTGCCCGGGGCGCCAATCCACGCGCGGGCTACGGCCTCTACGTGCCATCAGCCAAGCGGAGCGACCAATTAGTCGGCCTATTTGGTCTCGGTGTTGAGTACTATCCGCACTTTGGTATGACGGGCTTGCAGGCCGCAGCATCTTCGGGCAACCCCGGCCTCGTGAAGCTGATGCTTCGTTACGATCGTAGAATGCGACAACGCACAACCTATACATTGATTGAACTTGCCAAAGGTTATGGGCGTCGCAACAAGGCGTCGGCAACAGCCGCGGAGCGCGAACGTACGATCGCGTTGCTACAGTCGGCTGGTGCGAAATAACTTCCAAAGAACAAGGCACCATGCCGCGTCCAGCAGGTATTGCGGACTACCGCCCCGGCCACTCCCACCGCACGTACTCGCCGTCTTCGATCACCGTTTCGCCCAATTCCTTCTTGAGCAAGAACCGCTTCGCGCCTTCTTGGCTGAGCGCCTCGACCAACGGCGCGGCATGGGTCACGACGATGATCTGCGCGGACTTGCTCGCCCGCACGATCAGCCGCGCCAGCGGTGCCAACAGATCGCGATGCAAGCTCGTTTCCGGCTCGTTCAACACCATCAATGTCGGCGGCCGCGGCGTCAGCAGGGCCGCAACCAGAAGCAGATAGCGTAACGTTCCGTCCGAAAGCTCCGCCGTCTGCAACGCGCGCAGCAAACCATGCTGCGTCAGCGACAACTCGAACAGCCCATTCCGCGCACGGATATCGATCGCGCTACCTGGAAACGCATCTGCAATCGTCTCGTCCAGACCGGCGCGATCGCCGATCTCGATGATCGTCTGCAGCGCCGCCGCCAAATCCGCGCCGTCATCCGAGAGCACGGGCGTGCGCGTACCGACTTGCGGCGAGCGCGCCGGCGCCAGGCGATCCGTGCGGAGGTGGTCGTAGAACCGCCACCCGCGCATGCGTTCGCGCAACTCCAGCAACTCCGGCGTATCTGCCGGGCTCACCGCCTGCATCATCATGCTTTCGAACGGCGCGATGTGCGCGCGGACGACCTTCTTCGTCCGCCCAGCCGTCGCCACGACGCTTGGTCCCTTGCGCAGCGTCAACGTATTGCCTTGCCGAAGGATTTCGCCAGCCCACACGGCCTCGACCTTGATCTCAGGATCCTGGCCAAACAGGGAGTGTATGTCAGGGATGGGCAGCCCAAGATCGATCGCATACCCAAAATCCTCGCTTGCAAATCCAAGCTTGAGGCTGATCGGAGCCGTACGCGATGTGCCTTGCACTGGCACCTCACCCGTTTTCATCCGCTTGGTGACCGTCTCGGGACCGGCCCACAGCGTCGAGTTCAGGCCACCTTCCGCCGCAAGCGCCGATACGATCCGTCCCTGCGCCGCCGACGCCAACAACGCGATAGCCTTATAGAGGCTCGACTTGCCGGTTCCGTTCGCGCCCGTGATCAAGTTCAGCCGCTCAAGCGGCAACACGACGTTGCGAAGCGAGCGGTATCCGGAAATGGCAATCTTCGTGAGCATGGATTCCGGAGACCTTGCTGATTCACGCCCGCGACATGGGACCTATTGCCGAGCCCCGCACCGGTAGAACCACGGCGCTTCGCCCCCGCTTGCAAAGTGTCCGTCACGAATAAAGACCTCGCCTGTCACGGTCGTCGAACGCCATGTTTTAAGCCGCGAAGGCTCGACCAGGTTCACGATCGTAAGCTTTGGCCCGCCGTCATTGTCGTCTTGAACCCATTGCACCTTGCCATCCGCCAACTTCTCAACCGACGCAATCGTGGAGACGCGATCAAGTCCCGCACCCATCATGATGTGCTCCGTCGGCACGCCGTTCGCCGGAACCTCGTAAAGGATGTGTGCGTTGTCGTCGCCGGACGGTTCTGCGCAGTCGAACGCCCACCTGCCGAGCAAGTTCAGGGTTTGCATCGTCTCACCGTCCGCACTGGCGTGCGCCGGAAACACGGCGGCAACGACCATTAGAAGCGCAATCGAAAGCGTTTTCATCCAAAGCCTCTCGTCTACGACGCTGACTTACCCTGGTGCCGCCTTGGCTGTCCCGGGCCGAAGAATTGTCCCGGAAACGTCTGCCAGAAAATGCGCGAGGATTGAAGGCACGAGCGATCCCGTCAGCATCACGCCGGCCGCAAACACCATCCCAATCAAACCCGTCCGCAAGATGCCCCACGGCCCCTGATAGGCGTGCATCAGGCCGAACACGGCCGACGACAACACCGCGGCGATCCATCCGTCACCCGCGAGCGCCCAAAACTGGCCCATCAAGAATCCACGAAAGACAATCTCCTCGCCAGCGCTAGCGATGGGTGCCAGGACCAACCCGAACACAGCCGTCTCCGCCGATGTCACGGGTAGAAAGGCAAGCGCATCAGGTGTGGGCGCGCCGCCCGCAATTCCCCGCACCCAACCGACAAGCGCACTGATGATGGCGCTGGCTGCAAGCATCGCAGCCGTCAGTGCAGCGCCTTCGTCCGGTGCAAACCCAAGCCGCAAACCGAGCTCCCAAAGCGCCGCTCCCAAATCGGGGCTGCCGCTCCTCAACGCGAGGCACCAAACGATCACGAGAACCGCCCCGGTCAGCGCCGCACTCCCAAACGCCGTTCTAAGATACTTCGCGATCCGCGGACCCATGTGCATCACGGCAAGGCGCGGCTCTAACCAACGCGCAAACCTGCTGACCACGATCAGGCCCAACGCCGCCAGCAGCGCAATCACCACCGGCGCCTGCCCACCTGTCATCGCATTGAGCTGATCAACCACGTTCTCTTCCTGGGACCGCGGGCGTCCTCGCCCGCTCTTTCTTAAGGTCGTGCTACAGTGAACCACGCCCCCAAAACGCGAGACAAGGCATGATCGACTATCAAGGCAAAGCCGCCCTCGTCACCGGCGGCGCCTCCGGTATCGGCAAGGCGATCGCCGCGGCCTTAAGGAAACGCGGGGCCACGGTGATCATCGCCGACATCGACGAGGCAAACCTCAAAGCCGCGGCGGCGGAGCTCGGCGAAGGAACGCACACAATCGCCTGCGACCTGGCTGATCCGAAAACGCCGGCCCGCCTGATCGAACAAGCGCACGCGCTCAACGGCCGCGTCGACCTCGTCTGCTCGAACGCCGGTATCGGCCGCAACAAACGCGTGCTGAAAGAACCGCTCGATGCCGACATCGACCGCCTGTTCAACGTCAACCTGTTCGCGGGGCTGCGCTTGGCGCAAGCCTACAACGCAAGCCTCACAGCCTCGAACGCGCGTGGCCGCATGCTGTTCACGGCCTCCGAAAATTCGCTGAGCGTACCCGCAGCAGTGAAGGGCTCGGGCCTTGGTCTTTACGGCGCGACGAAACACGCGCTGCTCATTGCCCTCGAGTGGCTTCGCGATGAAACAAAGGACGCAGCCATCGACGTTCACGTCCTGCTGCCCGGCGCCGTTTACACGCCGCTGATCGCGCGCGTACTGCCCGATCCCTCGAAAGCCCCACCTGCGCTCGACCTCATCATGCCCGAGCGCTGCGCCGAGATCGCGCTCAAGGGGTTGGACTTGGGGCTGTTCTACATCCCAACCCAACCGCATTTGCTCACCGACATGGGGCCGCGGATGGATGCGATGAAGGCGTCGTTGAAATCGCTCGGCCTTTAGCGATCAAAAATCCGTCTTGCCGAAGCGGGCGAAGCCCTGGTTCACGCCGGGTGGATCGAGAACCATGAGGTCGAGCGCCACCGGCTCCCCGATCCACCGCCCCAAATGTGTATGGTCGCCGAGATCGTCGAGCGTCAGCGGATGGATCAAGACCCGCAATCCGGAACGAACGAGTTCCGGCTCCACCAGCGCCAGCAGCTGCTCGTCGAAGTGAATCTCGAACTGCGGAACCGTATGCGGATCAACTTTGTGGTCCCGGAGTTCGCCCACAAACTTGATCGCAGATAGCGGATCGCCCGCCTTCGCGCTCCGGAATCTCTCGCGCAGGCTCGCAGCGATCGGGCGCTGTTCAACGGAATAGTAGATGTGAGCGTGAAAGGGCGCGTCGCCCGTCTTATTTTCGGTCATGCAGCGTCCCAATCGAAGGTCACGCTCCAACAGACCCGATCCGCCGCTCGGGTGCAACGTGTTCACCCAGCGCCTTGTGCCATCCAGCCGCAGCCATCGTGTCGCCTGGCAACCCACCGGCAACATTCATACTTATGCACGAAGAAGCCGAGAAGATTTGCCAAATGCCCACCAGACGCCCCGCAAACGCATTCCAAACGGATTCCGAACGGATATTTCCGCAGAAATCAGCCGTGCAAACGCATCTAACGGATTCGATTTTGCAATTTTCGCCGGAAACGGCCAAAGAACGAAACAGCTTCAACGGCTTACGCGAGAAACGAACGCTGCAAAGGCGGTCAGCGTCCGTTGTCGTTGGCGCGCACGCCCCACAACCGGTCGCGCGTCACGAAGCCGTCATAGCCCCGCGCGGAAACTTCGCACCATTCGCCGTCGCAAGCGACGAGGTCGGCGATGAGCCCC
>JANLXP010000292.1:0-1201 GCA_031365165.1 Alphaproteobacteria bacterium | reverse complement strand
ACTCCCGGTCGGACGTTGGCAGTTGAAGATTGTACGGCGCGACGATACCCGTCTTCGCCTGGCATCCGAAGAGCGCGGCCTCTTCGTGCGCAGTTGGCGCCACGAAATTGCGATCGACGCGTTGACCGCGACCAGCGCGCGCCTCACCGACACGATCGACATCGATGCCGGTGCCTTGACGCCGTTCATCGTGCGTTTCGCGCAAGCCGACTACGCCCGCCGTCACCGGCTGCGCTTGGCGTCCATTAAAGGATAACTAGAACCGCCGGAGCAGCCGGTCGATATACTCAAGCTCGTTGAGCGGCCGCCCGCGTTCGGCGGCACGGCGCTGCAGCTCTTCCAGAATCTCGCGCGCCTTTTGAATGTCGATCTTGTCCGGCACCTTCACCGAGTTTCCCATCGACGGCCCGTACGACGCCTGCGGCCGCCCGAACGGATCTTCGTTCTCGCCTTGGCCGATACCTTGGCCAGGCCCAACCGCGCCTTGCGCCTGCATCTGCTGCAGAAGCTGCTTCGCAACCGCCTCGCCGCCTTTGCGCAACTCGTCGATCGCCTTCTGTTGATTTTCGCCGGCACTGCCGAGTTCGCCATTGGCAAGCTTGTCGGCCGCATCGTCCATCGCGTCTTGCGCGCGGCGCAGCGCTTGGGTCATCTCGCCCGGCGCACCCTTCTTCATCATGGCGCTCAGTTCATTGCTGAGCTTCTCCTGCTCGCTCTTCAAGCCCGACGGCTTCTTCACGCCCGTCTCGAGTGCTTGTTGCTGCTCGCGGAACGTCTTGTCCATCAAGGCGCGCTGCCGCCCGATCATCTGGCCGAGCTTCTCAAGCGATTCCGTCGCCGACTTCTGCTCGCCGGTCATCTGCCCGCCGCCGGCCATCTGCATGTTCTCGAGCATGTCTTGCAGTTGCGACAGCAGCTGCTGCGCCGCCGCGCGCGAACCTTGCTTCGCCAAATTCTGAATCTGATCGAGCATCGACTGCAGGTCCTGCGCCCGCACGATCTGCCCGCCCATCCCTTGCGTCATCGGGCTTTGGCCCTTGGCGTTTTCGGCCATCGCTTTGAGCGTGCGCTCCATCGCCGCGCGCAAGCGGGCCATCAAGGCCTCGATCTCGGCTTCCGGCGCGCCGCGTGCCAGCGCGTCCATCAGCTTCTGCTGCACGGAGCGCAATTCCTCTTGCGCGAGCGGCGCGTCGCCCTCTTC
>JANLXP010000286.1:0-3079 GCA_031365165.1 Alphaproteobacteria bacterium | reverse complement strand
GGCGGTGTCGACGACATAGCCCTGATCGCGCAAGGCGCTGGCGAGCAGGCGCTGCAAGTCGGGATCGTCTTCAACTACGAGAATACGCATGGGTTCACTTTTCCGTCAGCCACGATGACCGAGAACTTGCCCCGTTTGAGCGTCGGCAAACACGATAAGCACGCGCCCGTCAGGGGTCAGCCACTTAATCCGGTAAATCCACCGTCCGTCGCGTTGAAGCGGTCCGTCGACACCCAAATGGTGTCCCGGAAACTGGGCGGCAACGTTGCCCAGCACGACTTCGAGCGGCAGCAAGTTTGGTGCTTCTTGGCGCACGTCGATCAACCCGCGACCGCGCCAACGCCAGCTATCGTTTTGTTCTTGGACAATCCCGTCGTTGCCCAGACGTGCACCAGCGCGCGGGCCCGCCACGGCCGGGAGGGCCAGGGCCGCCGCAATCACGGCAATCAGGAAGGGGCGCACGACGCTAAACATGCCCGTATAGATAGGTATCGCTCACTGAACCCCGGGTGAATAGGCCATGCAGACCACGTTCAGGCAAGGGCAATCAATATGTCCATCAAGGGTTGGCTAACCACCCCTTTCGAACAGGAGAAATCGAATGCGCAAATTTGTGACCGCCGCTGCAGCCGCTTTGGCCCTAACTGTGGGCGTGGCGAGCCCTGCTTTCGCCGACCAGAATTATCCTTATCAGGGCAACCAGAATCAGGGTCAAAACAATCAAGGCCAGTACGGCGACGACGATTATGGCAGTCCGCAAGATCGCCGAGTCCAGCCGCGCTACAACGACAACTACAACTTCGATCGCCAAAACGGAAACTTCGACCGTTGGGAACGCGGCTGGGGCGGCCAATACAACGACAACCGGTATCGCTATCAAAAGCCGATGAGCCAAAAGAAGCTCGTGCGCGCACTCGCCTACCAAGGGTACTACGGCGTTCGCAACCTGCAGCGATCACGTTGGAGTTCGGACTATAGAGCCTTTGCATTCAACCGCAGCGGCCGCCCGGTTATGCTCCGTGTCAACGGCTTCACTGGCATTGTGCGCGACGTCCGTTACCTCTAACTCTCTTAGGACTCACGAACCGCAAACGCCGGGTGCCAAGCACCCGGCGTTTTGCTTTTCTATCGCGTCACCGACGGCCAGAAGGCATCCGCGCCGGCGCCGCAAGCGGCGCGACCAAGTCTCTCCGCCCAGAAAGACTCGGCACCAAACTCTGCGCGCCAAGAATAGAGCCTGCGTGTCGCGAAGTGCAGCGAGTGCTCCTTCGTGATCCCGATGGCGCCGTGAACTTGGTGCGCGATCGAGGCGGCAGCGCCGGCGGCATCGCCGGCGCGCACCTTCGCAATCGCGGCTGACTCGCTCCGGCGCGTAACATCTTCGATGTCCGCAAATGCTGCATCGGCGGCCATACCAGCGGCCGCTGTATGCCCGGCGAGAATCGCAAGTTGCTGCTGAATCGCCTGGAACGACGCGATCGGTTTGCCGAATTGCATGCGCGTGCGCGCGTACTCAACAGTCTGCATCAAGATGCGTTCGAGCGCCCCGGCGATTAGAGCCGACCGCACCGCTGCCCCGTACGCCAACAGATCGTCGCCCGACACGCCCGAAACTGTCGTTCCTGCCGTATCGCCGAATGCGAGGTCGTCCCGCGGTTCGCCCGCAACATTCGTACCTTCCTTGAGTGTGCCGCGACGGACGGCGATCAAAACCGCCTCGCCGCTGCCGTGCGCACTCAAAAGCACGTTCGCCGAATGCCGCGCATACGCAACACGGAGCGCGCGCCCTTTGAGATGAGCGTGGTCGCCATGCGTGTGCGTTTGCCCATCGAGCACGGCGAAGCTGATCGGTCCACGCGGGATCTTGATCTTGTGTGCCGATAGAATCGCGCGCGCCACAATCGTCTCGCCCAGCGGGATCGGCACCAAGTGCCGGCCGGCGGCACGCAACAGCACGGCCGTATTCGCCGCACGCTCCAGAGGTGACGTATCCGCGTCAGCAAGCGTATCGAGGAAGCCCGCGTCTTCGACAGCATCCCACAACGCTTCGGCCCAAACACCTTTCTCGGCAGCATTCAGAACATCGGTGGACACATGTTGCGCAAACAGACGATGCGCGGCGTCGTGAATGAGGTTTGCGGTCTCGCTCATCGGCTCACCTCAACCCCAAGCCGCGCGCAATAATTCCGCGCAAGATTTCGCGCGTGCCCCCGCGCAGCGAAAACGACGGCGCAACCTGTGTCAGATACGCCTGCACGCGCTTGAGAGCATCATCGGACCCGAGCGACGTTTCCAGCCCAAAGAGATCGTGTGCAATCTCCGGAATATCTTGTTCGAAGACAGCACCCACGTCCTTCACCAGCGCCGCCTCCAACGCCGGGTTCGCGCCCCGTTGCAGCTGCGTGGCAACCGACAGCGACAACTGCCTGAGCGCATGCAAGCGTGCGGTAAGCCGCCCGATCGCGATCGCCACACGCTCGGACGGATTGGTACCGGCGGCAGCAATGAGATGCTTCAACAGCATCATACTCGATAGAAAACGCTCAGGCCCCGATCGCTCATAGGCAAGCTCAGCGGTGACCTGCGCCCAGCCCTGCCCTTCCGCACCGATTACCGCGTCGAGCGGCAAGGGCGCGTCGTCGAACACGACTTCATTGAAATGTTCGTGACCCGTGAGATCGGCGATCGGTCGAACGTGAATCCCAGGCCCTTTGAGATCTACCAGAAACTGCGTCAGGCCCATCTGCCGCTGATCGACGCCATCGCCGGTCCGGAACAACGCGATCATGTAGTGCGAGCGATGCGCCCCCGAACTCCAAAGCTTCGTCCCACGCACACGCCAACCATCGTTCGAACGTGTGGCGCGCGTTCGAACGCTCGCCAAATCGGAACCGGTGTCCGGCTCGCTCATCCCGATAGAAAAATAGGTTTCACCCTTGGCGATGCCCGGCAGCACACGCCGGCGCTGCTCCTCCGTGCCGAACTTCAAGAGCAACGGCCCGCTCTGCCGGTCGGCGACCCAGTGCGCAGCGACGGGTGCGCCGGCAGCGAGCAACTCTTCGATCACCACATAACGCTC
>JANLXP010000259.1:0-4429 GCA_031365165.1 Alphaproteobacteria bacterium | reverse complement strand
GGCCCCCTTGGTTTTAAACATTCCCCCGCCTATGCGTGGGCGTTGGCGGGCCGCTTTGGGTTGCGAGATCGAAAGCGACCAAGCCTTCGACGACGCGGATGCGCGGTTCGTTCTTCACGGCCTTGATCAGCGAGGCCATGATCGCCGCACCGGCCCGGTCGCCGGCGACACGGACGATGCGGTTCATCCCGTGTGCTGCTTCGCGGCCGAGAACGAAGTTGCCCTTGGCATCGCGGTCAAACGGCACGCCGAGGCGGGCGAGGTCTTCAATGCGCGGTGCGGCTTCGGTTGCGATGAGGCGTGCCGTTTTCGGGTCGACGATTCCGGCACCCGCTATCTCAGTGTCGCGAGCATGGAGTTCGGCGTTGTCGTCGAGGCCAAGTGCGGCAGCGATGCCGCCTTGCGCCCAGGTCGAGGATGCGCCGGAGCCCAATGAGGCGGCGGCGAGTACGGTCACTGGGCCTTTGATCTTGAGAGCGGTGAACAGGCCTGCGAGACCCGCGCCGACGATCAAGACGCCGCCGGAGTCGATCACGTTATCGGTGCGGCGTGTCATGGATTAGTGCACCGCCGATTTGGGTTTGCCGACGGCGAGCATTTTTTCGACGGCGGCGCGGGCGCGCGCAGCAATAGCGGGGTCGACCTTGACCTCGTACTGCATCGTCTGGAGCGAGCGCAGGATCTTGGCCAGCGTGATGCGCTTCATGTGGGGGCAGAGGTTGCACGGGCGCAGGAACTCGACGTCGCGGTGCTGCGCCGAGATGTTGTCGGCCATCGAGCATTCGGTCAGAAGCACGACGCGCGCGGGGCGCTTCTCGATCACATACTGTGTCATGGCAGAGGTCGAGCCTGCGAAGTCGCATTCGGCGACGACGTCGGCGGGGCATTCCGGGTGGGCGAGGACGATCGCGCCGGGGTGGTCGGCTTTGAAGCGGCGGATGTCGTCGGCGGTGAAGCGCTCATGCACTTCGCAGCGGCCATGCCAAGCAATGATTTTGATCTTCGTTTGGTTCGCGACGTTTTGCGCGAGAAACTTGTCCGGGATGAAGATCACCGTGTCGACGCCGCGTTCCTTCGCGATCGATTCGACCACGGCGACCGCGTTCGAGGACGTGCAGGTGATGTCGCTTTCGGCTTTCACGTCGGCCGACGTGTTCACATAGGTGACGACGGGCAGGTTCGGATACTTCTGTTTCAGCAAGCGCACGTCGGCGCCGGTGATGGAGGCGGCGAGGGAGCAGCCTGCCTCGAGATCGGGAATCAAAACGGTTTTGTCGGGCGACAAGATCTTCGACGTCTCGGCCATGAAGTGGACACCGGCTTGGACGATGATCTTCGCGTCGGTCTTTGCGGCTTCTCGCGCGAGTTGCAGGCTGTCGCCAACGAAATCGGCGACACAGTGGAAAATTTCCGGCGTCTGATAGTTGTGCGCGAGGATGACGGCGCCGCGCTCTTTCTTCAGGCGGTTGATCTCGGCGATCAGGGGCGCGAAGTGCGGCCACTCGATCTCCGGCACGACGTTCGACACCTTCGCGTAGAGTTCGCGTGTCGCAGCCGCGACCTCCGGCGTGTAAGCCAGTTTCGGTTCAGAAGCCTCCGGCATTCTCGCCATCCTTATGCTCAATCTGAGCATATATATGGTATCAAAAACGGCGGCGCCAAGGGCCGCCAATGGGGAAATGCTAGAATTGAGCATAACACCGAGTCAAGCGTGCGTTTGGAAACAGGCTCGCGCGCAACCGCGGTCACACGACTTGGCGCGGCGCTTTGCCATAGAAAAGCTCGTGTCGGCTGGGACGTTCGTTTACGTCCCGTTACTTAACATCGTTCTTGTGCTCGCTGTTACCAGCAAACTTTCCATGACCTCATATTTGCAGACCGGTTTGCGTTGGGCGGTCCTGGTTGGGCTCGCCGGGGCGATCGGCGTTGTCGTGGGCGTGCTCGGTTCGTCGCTGCGTTATTCTTGAATCTTCTGTGCGCGCGCGAAATGCGTTGAAAGCCGTCACCAGCGTCTATCCCTATCGCTTCGATTGCACGGCCTCAGGCTGCGATGTCGTGATGTTTTCGCGCGCGCGCCTGTTGCCGCACGACATCGCACGGACGAGCGACGCCAATCGTTCGCCTTATGTGACGGTTGGTACCGAAATCGCGGGCTGCCGGTTGACGTTGCTAGCCACGCATATGACGCGACCGTTTCCGCATCGGCCCTATGGTTCGCAGCGCGAGCAGGCGCGTGAGATCGGTAGCGTCGTGGGTTTGATCCCTGGCGCGAAGCTCGTGCTTGGCGATTTCAACGCGGCGCCATGGGGTTACGTGGTTCGCACCATCGAAGCGCGCGGCAATGTGCGGGCGGCGACGGGCGCAGCCGGAACGTGGCCTTCCGTCCTGCCGGGGCAGCTTCGGATTCCGATCGACCACATGATGGTGAGCCCGGGGTTAAGCATCGTCTCGCGGACCGTGCTGCCCGGGGCGGGGTCGGACCATTTGCCGGTCTTGGCCGAAATTGCTGTGACCGATCCGTCGCAATGCCGCTGATTAAGCGGCGATTAATCCTTACGGTTCCTTGCTTTAACGTCTTGGATTGAATTTTCACTTCAAGATGCAGCCCGTGATATCCCGCGATCAAAGCGACGGGACGCAAGGAGTGGCTGGTGGGCTTGAACCTTTTTGCTCAGGGATTGGCGGCGCATCCGTTTTCGCGCCTGTTTGACCGGCTTTTTCATGGCCGGCGCAAGCGCGCGCAAGCGCGGATCAAGCGCAAGTTCGCCGAAGCGCTGATGCTGGCCGGCAACGGGAAGCGCGCCCCGTATCTCGTGCGCCGGCTGTCGGGGTTTGAGCACCGGCTCTTGCTGGTCTCAGCGATCGAGTTATTGCGGGTGATGCGCGGGGCACCGGCGGCGCGGATCGTGCGGCTGCTCGGACGCTATCAGGCGCGTGAGACATTGGGTGCGTGGATGCACCATCAAAACCCAGCGTTGCGCGCGCTTGCGGCGGAAGGTCTTGGGCACATGGGCGACAGCCAAGGGTGTCTGGCACTTGGCCGGGCGCTGCACGATGACGATCATCACGTGCGGATTGCGGCGGCGGAGAGTTTGATCAAGCTCGGCGTCGCGCCACCTCAGGACGAATTGATGGCCGCCCTAGAAGTTGGCGGCGAACCGCCGGCGCGGTTGTGGCGAATGCTTGACGCGATGCGCGCCAATCATCCCGATCCCTCGCGGCGTGCGAAGGACGATTTTCAACTCAACGAGGCTGCGGTGCTCGCTTAAGGGCGCTGCGTTCGCTGCAGCGGGACTTTCACGCCGAGTGCCGGGCGTTCGCGCAATGCTTCGCGGCGGAAACGGAATTCTTCCGCCGGACGGCCACCTGCTTTTGTCGTCCGCTTTCCCGTTCGCTCCACCAGACCCGACGATTCGACGAGGCGGCGGAAGTTCTGCTTGTGCAGGCGTATCCCGGAGATCGCTTCGACCGTGCGCTGCAGATCGAGCAGCGTAAAGACCGGGCCCATCAGTTCGAACACGATTGGGCGGTATTTCAATTTGCCGCGCAGACGGCCCATGCCGGTCGCCAGGATCCGGCGGTGGTCGAACAGCATAGCTTCACCGAAGCTTGCTTGATCTTCGGCGCGCGGGGCCGACGGTGGCAAGGTGCGGCCGTCGCGGCGCGCTTCCAAGACCAAGCCCGCGTCGTACATCAGTTCGTAGCGTTCGAGGACTTTCTCCTCGTCCCAGTGCAGGCCGTCGAAGCCGAAGCTGAGGCGTGCGCGTTCTTGGCGCGCTTGGGCGTCGGCGAGCTTTGCCCAGGCGTCCAGACGCGGGCGGATTAGCGTGTCGATGATCGCGGGGCGTTCGCTGCGCCAATCTTCCCACGGAAAGAAGTCGTAGATGTTGCGGAAGTTCGCGGTGCCGTCGGCGGGCTGACGTGTGAGTGCCAAGTAGCCAACGGAAACGACGCGCGCGCCTTCGCCGGGTTCGACTTCGTGACGGCCGCGGTCGCCGAACGTGTAGAGCTGCTCGACGTAGCCGAGCGAAAGGCGCGTTTGTTCTTGCACGAGATTGCGGAGGCCGATTTCCAGCGTGCGATGGTGCTCGGGCTCGAAAGGACCGAAGGGCAGGGCGTTTGAGGCGTGAGCTTTCGACACCGGGTCACGGCGCACGACGAGCACGCGCGGTGTCTCTTCGCCGAGCGTTACGACACAGGCGTTCAGGCCGATAATGACGGTGTTGGGTTGTTCCCTCACGCCCGTGCTCTTCATCTCACGTCCAACGGTAGCGAGAACAATACGCCTTCGAACACCACTCTCGCCGGTCCCATGGCGTCGACCGCGTCGACCATGCGCCCATCGCGGCCCAGAATGTCGTCGGCGAGGGCGACGAGGCGTTGGTTCGGTTGCGCATGCGGCGCGCGGGCGCGGAGCATGCGCGCGATG
>JANLXP010000223.1:0-2100 GCA_031365165.1 Alphaproteobacteria bacterium | reverse complement strand
CCAAGACGTTCACCTACGACGCACTCCCGCAAGAGCGCGTCCACTTCGGCAAATCCGTCCGCGAGGTCTTGGGCGATGAGGTCGAACGCCTCGGCGCCAAGCGCGTGTTTCTAGCGACGTCAAAGACACTGCACGTGCAGACGGGCGCGATCTCGCTCATCTCGACATCGTTGGGCGGGAAGATCGCGGCGATCTACGACGGCATTGCAGAACACGCGAAACTCGACGGCGTGCTCGAAGCCGTTCGCACCGCGCGCGAAGCGAAGGCCGATCTCCTTGTCGGCGTCGGCGGCGGCTCGGTCATCGACGGTCTAAAGGTCGTTCAACTCGCGCTCGCCGAAAACGTCGAGACGATGGACCAACTCTTGGCGCTCGCGAACAAGCGCCACATGAAGCCGACGCCTATCCGCCAAATCGCAATCCCAACCACACTCTCCGGTGCCGAAGTCACGCCGGCGGGCGGCGGCACGGACGCGAGCCGCGGCCAGAAGCTCGGCTTTATGAACCCGTTCCTCGTACCTCGTGTCGTGATCTACGACCCGGCCCTCGGCGCGCTCACGCCGGAGTGGCTCTGGCTCTCAAGCGCGATCCGCAGCGTCGATCACTGTTGCGAAGGCTTCCTCGCAAAGAACGCGACGCCGGTTTACGACGCAGGCCTAGCCTACGCGCTTAGTCTCTTCGCAACCTCGCTCCGCCGCACGAAGGAAGTCCCCGGCGACCCCTTCGCCCGCATCGAAAGCCAAATGGCCGCCTACTTGGCTTGCACAAACTCGTCGCGCGCGGGCTCAGGCGCGAGCCACGGCATCGGTTACATCCTGGGCGGCCGCTATGGCGTGCACCACGGCCATTCGAGCTGCGTGGTTCTCCCGCACGTGCTGCGTTGGAACGAGAAGACGACGATCGATCGTCAAACCGCGCTCGCGGCTGCGATGAAGCGACCGAACCTCGCAGACGCCGTCGCCGAACTGATCAAGGACTTAGGCCTCCCCGCGCGCCTGCGCGACGTCGGCATCAACGAAGCGCAACTCCCAGCGATCGCTGAGGAGTGCGCCAAACACCCCGTCGTTCTCTCAAACCCGCGCGCGATTACAGGCGCGGCGGACGTGATGGAAATCCTACGCGCCGCGTGGTGAGCGCTCAGCCTTGGACCACCAACCGCTGCCAATAGAACGCGGGCCGGTATTCGTTGTACTTCGCGTGGAACGGCAGTTGCTTGTGATAGGCCTGCAGCACCGCGTCGTTCGAGTTCGCGACCGCGCTCTCCGTCTCGCCGATGATGCACGCGCGCGTGGACGCGCTTCCAGAGGAAAACCCGAACGGCCCCGCGTGCCAACAGAGCGCCCGCGCCCGCCGCACGATCCGAAGCTGGGCGTTATCGAGCGCCCGAAGTGCTGGCGCATCATGTGGCAGCAAGCTCGGCCCGTACGACACCTGGTCCGCCGCAGCCGCACCCGCAATGGCCAACGACACCGCTACAATCAAAGCGCGCATGGGGAAAGTCTCCGCCTTTGCCAATCTCAAATGATAAACTAGGCTCACCAACCTGTCCCGCCCATGAACGGCCGTTCACAAGCCCGCGACGACCCGAGGAACCCTCATGCTGAGCTTCACCGACTACCGCAAACATGACGCGCTCTCACTCGCCGCACTGGTGAAATCGCGAGATGTCACGCCGGAAGAGTTGCTCGGCGTCGCCCTCGCGCGCGCCCGCGACGTGAACCCAAAGATCAACGCGATCGTCCTCGAGCACGAAGACGTCGCGCGCAAGGCACTAAAGGACGGCCTGCCGCAAGGTCCGTTCACCGGCGTGCCCTATCTGCTGAAGGATCTTGGCGTCGCCTTGAAAGGCACGGTCACAACGGGAAGCCTCAATCTCACGCGCGAAAGCGTTGCCGAAAGCGACTCGACATACGTTGAGCGCACGAAGAAGGCAGGTCTCGTCATTTTCGGCAAAACCCATTCGCCGGAACTGGGTCTTTGTCCGTCGTCGGAGTCGCGCATGTACGGCGCCACGCGCAATCCGTGGAACCTGAACCACATTGCCGGCGGCTCGTCGGGCGGCGCGGCGGCAGCAGTCGCCGCCGGCATCATTCCGGTCGC
>JANLXP010000206.1:0-2393 GCA_031365165.1 Alphaproteobacteria bacterium | reverse complement strand
GGCGGTGTTGGGCGTCACGTGGGACCGCGGGCGTCCTTGCCCGCTCTTTGCAGCACCTCAGGCGCACCGGCGTTGGCGTGTTAGCGTGTGCGGGCGAGGACGCCCGCGGTCCCAGGAAGATTGCGCCTTATCCATCGCCGCGATAAATCACTAACCCATGACCGCAGACATCGTCGTTCAAGACCGCGAAGAACTCACCTACCTCCTGTGCGAGGCGGCGGAGTTCGAGCATGCGGTGATGTGCACGTATCTCTATGCGATGTGGTCGCTGAAGCGTGAGGAGAGCGAGGGCGTCACCAAGGACGAACTCGTAGCCATCGAACGCTGGCGTCTTTTGCTCCGCCAAATCGCGCGCGAGGAGATGCTGCATCTGGCGCTCGTGAACAACATGCTGACCGCGCTGGGCTCGGCGCCGCATCTGTGGAAGCCGGAGTTCCCCGTCCGCCCCGGCCGCTTCCCCGCCGACGTGGTGATGAAGCTGATGCCGTTCTCGGCAGCGGCCCTCGATCACTTCCTCTATATCGAGCGTCCCGAAGGCGTCACGCTTGCCGACGGCGCAGGCTTCGAGCACGCGCACTATCACCGCGCCGCGCGTGCCGATCTGCTGTCGCCGGCGGCGCAAGACTACGTGAGCCAAGGCCACCTCTATCACGGCATCATCAACGGCATCATCCGTCTCGTCGGCACATGCGGCGAGAAGAAGATTTTTGTCGGCCACGCCGATGCGCAAGTGGGCGCGGCCGAGTTCGGTCTGCCCGGCCTCTTCAAGGTGACGGATGTCGCAAGCGCCCGCCGCGCGATCGAAGAGATCGTGATCCAAGGCGAAGGCGCGCCCGCGCACAGCGAAACCTCGCACTACGCAAAATTCGCGGCGATCAAGAACGAACTGGGCGCGATGAAGGCCGCGCGCCCCGCGTTCGAACCCGCGCGCAACGCGGCCGCGAACCCAACGCTCTACACTGAAGCGCCGCCCGACATGACGCCGATCGAGGACCAAACCGCGGCGAAGGTCGTCGACCTCGGCAACGCGATCTATGCGCTGATGATGCGCGTGCTGGCGCAAGTGTTCTCGCCGGCGCCCCTTCCGGCCGAACTGCGCACGGGTCTGGCGATCGGATCGACCGAATTGATGTACGCGCTGCAGACGGTGGGCGAGGCCGCGACGAAGCTGCCAGCCGGCAACGGCGTGGCCGCGGGCCTCACGTTCTCGCTCCCGCGCTCGTCGGGCCAGCTCGTGCAAAGCTGCGCCAGCCAAATCTTGAGCGAACGGACGGAAGAACTCGGCGCGGCAGCGACCGCGCTCGAGCGCCATACGCCGCTCACCGGCGTCGGCGACCGGCTGGCGAAACTCGCGAAGCGCTTCGACGCACTGCATGAGCATTACGAAAGCCACATCGCGCTGACCGTGAATGAAACCGCGCGTGTAAAGCCACCGCCGAAGCAAGCGCCGGTGGAAGACGCACCCGGCGACCCGAACGTCGCGCACACGAAGGACATCACTGTCCGCTTCGACACCAAGCGCTGCATCCACTCGCGCCACTGCGTGCTGGAGGCGCCGAAAGTGTTCCGCGCCAACACACCGGGCACGTGGATCCACCCGGAAGCCGCAACGCTCGAACACCTGATCCACGTCGCGCACAACTGCCCGTCCGGCGCCATCACCTACGACCGCCACGACGGCGGCCCGCAAGAACGCGCGCCCGACGTCAATTTCGTGCGCATCCGCGAGAACGGTCCCTACGCCGTGAACGCATCGGTCGCGATGGGCGAGGGCACGTTCACGCGAGCCACGCTCTGCCGCTGCGGCCAATCGAAGAACAAACCGTTCTGCGACAACTCCCACATCGCAGCGAAGTTCATGAGCACCGGCGAACCCGCAACCATCGAAAGCGAAGCACTCGATTTCCGCGGCGGCACGCTCACGATCGATCCGCTCCCCGACGGCCCGCTGCAACTGATGGGCAACATCGAAATCTGCGCCGGCACCGGCCGCACAGTCACCCGCGCGCAAAACGCCAGACTCTGCCGCTGCGGCGGCTCATCGACCAAACCCTTCTGCGACGGCACCCACGCGCGGATTGGGTTCAAGAGTTAGAACGACCTTGGTCGTGCCATTCACCGCCCTGCCACCCCCGAGCGCCGTATTGTTTCTCGCAAAGACGCAAAGCCGCAAAGGAGAAAGAGTTCTTCATTCGGCGCGAAGCGCCTGTCGAGCGGTCGCATGGCGCCTGCGTCGCCAACAGAAAAACCATTGCGGCTTTGCGTCTTTGCGGGAAACAAATCTGATTAGCCACAACACCACCGCAGCAAGCCACGCCGTCTCGTAATCGATAAAAGGATTCGTTTACCGTATTCCCTGACACTCCGCGGTTGAGTCGCTCAATGCTTGGAGG
>JANLXP010000200.1:0-1918 GCA_031365165.1 Alphaproteobacteria bacterium | reverse complement strand
CGCTCATCAGCATCGTCTGCGGGATCGTGAACGCGACCGCAGGCACGGTCATCGCCGACGGGCACGACATTCAAGACGAATATCGTGACGCGCGGATGAAGATCGGGCTGGTGCCGCAAGAGTTGACCACGGACCGCTTCGAGACCGTGTGGAACACGGTGCGGTTTTCGCGCGGCCTTTTCGGGCGGGCGCCGGATGCGGCCTTTCTGGAGAAGGTGTTGCGCGACCTCACGCTCTGGGACAAGCGCAACGATTTGCTGCAAACGCTGTCGGGCGGCATGAAGCGGCGGGTGATGATCGCGAAGGCTTTGAGCCACGAGCCGTCGATCTTGTTTTTGGATGAGCCGACGGCCGGTGTGGACGTGGAGTTGCGGCGCGATATGTGGGCGTTGGTCAGACGGCTGCGCGACGACGGGGTCACGATCATTTTGACCACGCATTATATCGACGAAGCGGAAGAGATGGCCGACCGTATCGGCGTCATCAATAAGGGCGAACTGATCCTGGTCGAGGAGAAGGCGACGTTGATGAAGAAGCTCGGCAAGAAGCAGCTGACCTTGGTGCTGCAGGAGCCGATGCAGGCGGTGCCGGCCGAGCTGACCGAGTGGAACGTCGCGCTCAAAGACAATGGGCACGAGCTTGAATACACGTTCGATGCCAATGCGGAGCGCAAGGGCATCGCCTCGCTGCTCCGGCGCGTGACGGACTTGGGCATCGCCTTTCGCGACGTGCACACGACGCAGAGTTCGCTTGAGGACATTTTCGTCAGTTTGGTCAAAGAGGGTCCCCGGCCATGAACGCACCTTCGTTCAACCATCACGCCGTTTGGGCGATCTACCGGTTCGAGTTGGGGCGCTGGTTCCGCACGATTTGGCAGAGCCTGGCAACGCCCGTGATCACGACGTCGCTCTACTTCATCGTGTTCGGCACCGCGATCGGATCGCGCATGGGCACCGTCGAGGACGTGCCCTACGGCGCCTTCATCGTGCCGGGGCTCATTATGCTCAGCGTGTTTTCGGAGAGCATTTTCAACGCGGCGTTCGGCATCTATTTCCCGAAGTTCACGGGAACGATCTACGAGTTGCTGTCGGCGCCGGTGTCGGCGTTCGAGGCGGTGCTGGCTTACGTGGGGGCGGCGACCACGAAATCGGTCATCCTCGGCCTTATCATCTTGGCGACGGCGTCACTCCTCGTGCCGATCCATATCGAGCATCCGTTCGCAATGCTGGCGTTCCTCATTTTGATCGCGGCGACGTTTTGCCTGTTCGGTTTCATCATCGGCGTGATGTCGAACAATTTCGAGCAGATGCAGGTCGTGCCGATGCTGGTAGTGACGCCGCTGACGTTCCTCGGCGGCGCGTTCTACTCGATCAAGATGCTGGCGCCCGCTTGGCAGACGGTCGCCCACTTCAATCCCATCGTCTATTTGATCTCGGGGTTCCGGTGGAGCTTCTTCGGTAAAGGCGACGTCTCGATCGAACTCAGCCTGATCGCGACGCTGGCCTTCTTCTTCGTCTGCCTAGGGATCGTGGCGTGGATATTTAAGACCGGGTACCGGTTGAAGAATTAGTGGAGACCGCCCACTGATCGAAATATGGTGGCAAAGCGATGAATGTGACGCCGGAAACTCCACAACCGCCACACGGCGAGATCGTTTGCGCCTACGACTGCCCCGAAGACATGTGGATGCTTGCGAACGCGCCGCTTCTGCTTGTCGTTAGTTTGTCGATTTTGATCGTCGGCGGCCTTTTGGCTCGACGATGGCGCGATCTCTTCTTCGTTGCACTCGTCGGGTTTATTGTGTTCGTGCTGTTTGAATTCTTGAGACAGTGGGAGTTCGGAGAGGCCTTGTCGCTAGGGCCGATGACGCGAGATGGTATTGGTCCGCCCGCGCTCGTGTATGCAGCATGTGTCGCGG
>JANLXP010000163.1:0-5147 GCA_031365165.1 Alphaproteobacteria bacterium | reverse complement strand
CGTCCTGCTCGAAGGGCCGCCGGGCACGGCCAAGACCCTGCTCGCACAATGCTTTGCCCGCACCCTCGATCTGCAATTCGGCCGCGTGCAGTTCACGCCGGATCTAATGCCGGGCGACATCTTGGGTTCGAACTTGTTCAACTTCCAAACCAGCGCCTTCGCGCTCACGAAGGGCCCGATCTTCTGCGACATCCTGCTCGCCGACGAAATCAACCGCACACCGCCAAAGACGCAAGCTGCACTTCTGGAAGCGATGCAAGAACGCGGCGTCACGCTCGACGGCAAGCGCCATGCCTTAAGCCCGCGCTTCACCGTCATCGCAACCCAGAACCCGATCGAGCAGCAAGGCGCCTATCCGCTGCCGGAAGCCCAGCTCGACCGTTTTCTGTTCAAACACGTGCTCTCCTACCCGAGTGTCGAAGAGGAAACGCTGATCGTGGCGCAACACGGCACGCGGCCATCGAATCGTGCGATGCCCGCCATCGATCCCGTGCTCACGCCGGACGCGTTGAACGCAGCCGTCGATCTCGCCGCTCAAACGCGCCTGCCCGATGAGGTTGTGAACTACGTCGTGCGCATCGTCCGCGCGACACGTGAAGGCACGACATTCGAACTCGGCGCCAGCCCCCGTGCCGCCGCTATGCTGGCCTCCGCCGCCCGTGCCCGCGCTGCACTCGACGGCCGCGACTACGTTATTCCCGATGACGTCAAGGCGTTGGCGGCCCCTGCACTGCGGCACCGCGTGATCCTGTCGCCGGCCGCCGAAATCGAAGGGCGCACGACCGACGCGGCACTCAAAACCATCATCGACCAAACCGAAGCCCCGCGATGATCGCACCCACGAGCCGCGCGATTCTGTTGGCCGCCGCCGGCGCGCCGATTTCGCTCGTGCTCGCTGCAACCGCACCGGGCGCTTGGCCGCTGGGCCCCGCGTGGGCGTTGGGTGTGCTGGCCCTCACACTCGCCGACGCACAACTGGGCCGCCCCAATGGGCCGCTCCGCGTCGAAGCGATCGTTCCACGGCTCGCCGGCATCGGCGCGGGCGCGATCACAGCATTGCTGCGCTTCGCTTTTGGCACCGCAAACCCGCGCAACGCGGAAATATCGCTGGAAGCAAACCAGTTCCTCACCGTCTCGCCCCTGCGACGCGACGCGAATGTCGTCGACGGCCACGGCCAGACCGCCTTCAAACTGCAGCCCCAGCGCCGCGGCCAAGCCCGCTTGGAATACGCGTTTGTCCGCTGGCAAGGCCCCTTGGGCCTTGCTTGGTGCCAGCGCGTTGAACCGCTCGGCAACAAGATCGCGATCACACCCGACCTCGAAGCCGTCGAGCGCAACGCAACGCGCCTCTTCTCGCGCACGTTCGTCTACGGCTTGAAGCCGATGAAGGACCGCGGCGACGGCTCGGAGTTTGATGCGCTCGCCAAATTCGAAACCGGCATGGACCGCCGCCTCGTCGACTGGAAACAAAGCGCGCGCCACTTGAACTTGCTGGCGAAAGAAGTGCGCGCCGAACGCAACCATCAGATCGCCTTCGCAATCGACACCGGACGGTTGATGTGCGAACCCGTCGCCGGTGCACCGCGCATCGATCGCGCGCTGAATGCGGCCCTCATGCTCGCCTATGTCGGTTTGAAACTCGGCGATCGCATCAGCTTTTTCGGCTTCGACGCCAAACCCAACCTTCAGACCGGCTTCGTCGCTGGCCCTCGCGCCTTCACGCTCCTGAAAGGCCTGACCGCCGACCTCGACTATTCGAGCGAGGAGACTAACCACACGCTGGGCTTGATGACGCTCGCCGAAAAGCTGCAGCGCCGTTCGATGATTGTCGTCTTCACCGACTTCGCCGATACAATTTCGGCGGAGCTGATGGTAGAAAACATCAGCCGCCTCGCCCGGCGCCACATGATCGTCTTCGTTGCCTTCCACGACGAAGAGTTGGAGTCGCTTCGCTCGGAGCTGCCCGAAACCTCCGACGACGTTTCGCGCGCCGTCATCGCCGATCAATTGCTGAAAGAACGCCGGATCGTCCTCGCGCGCCTGCGCCGCCTTGGTGTCCACATCGTCAATGCCGCGGCTGACCAGCTGGGCCCCGAACTCGTCCGCGCTTACGACGAGCTTCGCCGCCGGGAGCGCATCTGATGGACGCAACGTTACGCTCGCTCCGTTTTCGCCGCGAACGCGAAGGCGCCTGGCGCGAACTCGAAAACCTGCTCGACCGCGCCGAACGCCAAGCCGTCTCGCGCCTTACGGATGACGAGCTGCTCGCGATCCCAGCGCTCTATCGGGCGGCACTTTCTTCGCTCTCCGTCGCACGCGCGACTTCGCTCGATCAAGCATTGGTCGAATATCTGGAAGCGCTTTGCGCGCGGGCCTATTTCTTCGTCTACGGTTCGCGCACTTCGTTTAGGGAGCGCATGCAGCGCTTCTTCGCGCTTGATTGGCCCGTCGCCGTCAAGGGCATATGGCGCGAGACGATCGTCTCGGCCTTGATCACATTCGCAGCAGCGCTCGCCGCTTATGTGTTGGTCTCCGGTGATCCGGACTGGTATGGGGCCTTTGTCTCCGCCGATATGGCGGGGGGCCGCGACCCCAGTGCTTCAACCGAGTACCTGAAGAGTACGCTCTACGACAGCGACAGCGCCGATGGCCTCGGCGTCTTCGCCACGTTCCTCTTCACGCACAACGCACAGATCGCAATCTTCGCATTCGCTCTCGGCTTCGCATTCTGTCTGCCGTCATCGCTCTTGCTCGCCTACAACGGCTGCACCCTCGGCGCGATGTTCGCTGTCTTCGCGTCAAGAAACCTCGGCTTCGAGTTTGCGGGTTGGATCATGATCCATGGCGTGACCGAACTCTTCGCCGTCATCCTGGCGGGCGCAGCCGGCTTGCGCATCGGTTGGTCGATCGGTTTTCCCGGCGATCTCAGTCGCCTCGCCGCCGCCGAGAAAAGCGGCCGCGAAGGCGCCGTCGTCATGATCGGGGTCGTTATCATGTTGTTCGTGGCAGGGCTGCTCGAAGGCTTCGCGCGCCAACTCATCGTCTCCGACGTCCTCCGCTACGCGGTCGGCGCAGCAACCGCCGTAATCTGGGGCACATATTTCTACCGGGGAGACCGCCGTGGCCTCGATCGCGATTGACTCCGGCAGTCACCGGTCGACCCGGGCGCTGATCACGCCGGAAGGCGTCGACCTGCGCGTACGCTTGGCGGACGTCAGCGAGCGTGGCATCGCGCTCGCGATCGACATGGCAATCATCGTGGGCTCGCTGCTCGTGCTTACAATTCTCGCAGGCTCCGTCCTCGCCACGATGCAGTTGCAGTCGCTGCCCATCGCCCAGATCATCTGGATGCTAGGCTTCTTTCTGCTCCGCAATTTCTATTTCACGCTGTTTGAGTGCAGCCGCCGCTCGGCCACGCCGGGTAAGCGCCTCATGGGTCTGCGCGTCGTCGCCCGCGACGGCGCCGCCTTGAGCGCGGATGCCGTCATTGCCCGAAACGCAATGCGCGAACTCGAGCTCTACATCCCCCTCGTCTTCATTTTCTCGCGCGGCGAGGGCATCGAAGCGTGGATCATCCTAGCCGGCAGCGTTTGGTGCGGCATCTTCTTGCTGTTCCCACTCTTCAACCGCGACCGCTTGCGCGCGGGTGACCTGATTGCCGGCACCTGGGTCTTGAAAGCGCCCAAGCAAAAAATGCTGCCCGACCTAACCGGTGAAAAACCGGCCGAAGCAGCCTTCGCCTTCACGACCGTCCAACTCGACACCTATGGCGTGAAAGAGTTGCAGGTCCTCGAATCCGTTCTGCGGGTCAGCGAACCGAACGCCATGGAAGCTGTGGCCGGGCAGATCCGCGGCAAGATCGGCTGGACCGCCCGCGCGAACGAAAGCGACAAGGAGTTCCTCAGCGCTTACTACGCAGCCCTCCGCCGCCGCCTCGAACAACGCCTGCTGTTCGGCGTCCGCAAGAAAGACAAGCACGACAAGATCTAAAAACGAAAACGGCCCCGGGTTCGAAACCGGGGCCGCTTGAAAAAGGAACAGACTGCTCGCGTTAGGAAAACACGCGCGCAAGCTCGTCGACGCCCACGCCTTCCTTGATCTGCCGCAGCTCGAAATAGACCGCCGCCGCACCGACCGTGCCGACGACGCTGAGCACGACGCTGACCAGCGTCATGATGATCAAGAACGTCAGGGGCGGACCTGCTGGATTGGCCAACTCCCCAATCGAACCGCCCACGATCGCGCCGACGACGGCAGCGACAATCATGTAGGCGATGAAAAAGAGTACGACTAGTCCCAGAATCGCCCACCGGTGACCCTGTGTGAGCTGCATGCTTCGTTGCATAGATGCCGTCACGCCGAGACGTTCGACCACCATGACGGGCGATGCCACCATCCAGCAAAGCAAGAGGTAGACGCCCGGAACGATCAGGAGGATGAACCCCACCGCCGCACCAAGACCGACCAAAAGTCCGAGACCAATCAGCGGCAGGATCAGCGCAACGGCGTTGCTTACTGCCGCGCCCAACTGCACGCCCTTTCCCGATAGATCATCGACTGACGCTCGTGTTAGCGCACCCTGCAGAATGACGCCGGTCGCAACCGACACCAGCGCTCCGATGATAATCGACGCGACATAAGCACCAGGCGCCTGTTGGATTGCCGTCGGGTCTCGCGGCATCGCGACTTGCAGAAGCAGTGACGGCAAGCCCGTCAACACCAAGGCTAGGACAAAAAACGGCACAAAGTTCCGGCCAACCAGTGCTGTCGTCCGTTGGATAACGCGTCCGATATCGAAATTCGCACCCGCTTCAGCCACAGCCATCTCCAATCCTCCGCTTTGAACGGCCCGAATCGGCCATACATCCCAGAACTCGCAGGAGCCGCCTAACAAGGTATGAACGCGCGGAAACCCGGGCCACGCCTCACCGGCTGCAACCTTGATCACGCCAAACCTGAGAGGGAGAATGTGCGCAGCGAGAACTCGCGCACCCATAAGAGAGAATTTTCTCTGGTTGAATCTGGAGCGGGCGAGGCGATTCGAACGCCCGACCCTAACCTTGGCAAGGTTAGAGGCGATTTTCCTTGATACCCCAGCGTAGCCCACAATATACCACATAGCGCCTGCTTTCCGCTGATTTGCTCGA
>JANLXP010000147.1:0-1505 GCA_031365165.1 Alphaproteobacteria bacterium | reverse complement strand
CCGACAGGTTTCAGGCGCACGCGCATGGTGCGACTGTTCTGGATTCGACACGTGAAGAAGCGCTGGAGGTAAGACTGCGCGGCTATGATGGTGTGATCATAGCTGCGTCAATCCACGCGACCCTCTACCAACCCGCCATTATGGATTTTGTTCGATCTCACCATGACACTTTGAACGGCACGCACACGGCGTTTCTTTCGGTCTCGCTTTCCGCAGCTAGCACGGATGCAGAAGATCTAAAGGGCGCGCAGACCTGTGTGGAGCGGTTCAAAACCGCGACATCGTGGAAGCCAGGCGAGATTCATCACATCGTCGGTGCGTTCAGGTACACGCAATATGACTTCTTCAAGCGCTGGGGCATGAAATTGATTGCCTATCAGAAGGGTATGTCCATCGATGCAACCAAGGACTTGGAGATGACAGATTGGGTGGATCTCACCAGCATCGCCGATACCTTTGTAGCGACAGTCGCGAAAGCAAGGAACATGGCCCTCGTCGGTCACGCCTGAGGAAACTTGAGATGCTGGACAAGATGAAGGCTGCGGGTCTCGGCGACACACGATCGTGACGACCCTCTGCCGAGGTGGAAAGGAACGGCGCCGGCTGATGGCCATTGTGGAATCAGTACGAATCCACCTGAAGCTCTTCGTAACGCACCGCTTCAAACTCGACCAGATCGAAGAAGCCTATAAGCTGTTCGGCAGGGGCGCGACGGCGTTCTGAAAGTAGCGACAACGCCCTAATCGAATCCAAGCAGATTCCGACCCACCAGTTCGTTCAATGGAGAATTGATTCATGGCCAGACCGATGAAAAGGCGAACTGTTGTGTTCGTAACTGCGGTGCTTGGCACCATACTTTCGAGCTGCGTCGACGAACCCACACCAGGCCCGGCCACACGTCCTGGGACGGCGGTCAACGCCCAGGAAGCGGCGCAAATTGACGACGGCCGGACGGTTGCCGAACGGAACTGCGCCTCGTGCCATGCGATCGGATCCATGGGCGAAAGTCCGAACCCGCGGGCACCCCTCTTTCGCACAGTGCTCAGCCGTTACGATGCCGACACGCTGGCAACCGAATTGATCGTCGGTATTCGGGTGGCGCACACGCCGATGCCGCAATTCCAGTTCAATCCAGTGGCCGCGGACTCGCTGATTTCTTATATGCGCTCTGTACAAACACGTGATCCCGGACGTCAGCTTGTGGAGCAACGCTGCTCACGCTGTCACGCCATCAACGAAACCGGGACCAGCCCTTATCCGGGCGCGCAACCTTTCCGCAAACTGGGACAGCGCTGGCGGCGAGGGCAGCTGCGGGATGCCCTCAAGACTGGTATTATCGTCGAGCATGATAAGGCCGATGCACGTGTGCCGCCCATGAAGTTGAACGACGCGGAAATCGACGCGCTGCTTACATTCCTCGATTTGATCGCAACCGACGAATACCCAGCGCCAAGGACGCCGTAGCGGTAGAACTCAAGTATTGCCCTGCGCCTCGTCGTCGCAAC
>JANLXP010000125.1:0-3549 GCA_031365165.1 Alphaproteobacteria bacterium | reverse complement strand
AGCAGGCCGCCGAAGCCGCCGCCGACGACGATCGCGTCGACTTCGTCGGTCAGGGCCACGCGCGTGGTCGGCGCGACGTAGGGATCGTCAAGATAGTGGGCGAACTTGCCCTTGATCTCTTGATACTGGCTGTTGCCATCAGTCCTGAGGCGCTTGTCGCGCCCAGACCGATATTTTTCACGAAGGGCGTTCGGGTCGAAACCCAGGTCGGGGGCTGTGCTCATGTCGATAATTCTGACACAGCAAATCGGGGCTGACAAATAGTCAGCGTGCGGCGACGGTCTGCCTTTGCGTTACGAAACCCACGGCCTGTTCAGACTTCGGGTCGCGAAGTCAACGTCCAATCACGACTCAGACCTCTTGCTTCAACCTCTCATCGAGGTGTGCGGCCAAGCGGGTGAGCAACGCGGTGGCACGTTCCAGATCTTGCGCGTCGAACTCGTTGGCGATGTTGGCCACGACCGGCACCTCACGCGCGCGCATTTTGGCGAAGGTGCGTTTGCCTTTGTCGGTGAGGGCGATCAGCGACGAGCGCCGGTGCGCGGGGTTCTCTTTCACAGTGGCGAGCCCAGCTTCGGCGAGCGCGTCGGTCAGCAACTGAATGTGTTGGCGCGTGACGCCCTTGATGCGCGCGATCTGCGGCACGGTCATTGCGCCTTCGGCGGACAGGGTTTCCATCACGGCGCGCATCGCGGCGGTGACTTCCAGATCGCCGTGCAGATCGTCGCCCAGCGCCTTCAGCCGGTTGAACACCGCGCGGACTGCCGCGGTCAGCGCGGTCATCTTCTCAGCTTTCGTCATGATGGCCCTTCGCAAATTGCACGCGCGCGTAGCGTGATGAATGGCAGAATCAGAAGCCAAAGCAAATTGCGGTCGCGCGCGTCTTGAACCTCGGTGAGGCCGGTCTCTTGCGTTGCCAGCTCTTGCGCCGGTTTGCTGCGATAGGTGCCGAGCAGGCGATCCCAGATCGTGAGTACGGCGCCGTAGTTGCTGTCGGTTTCCGGCTGGTGTGACGAATGATGCACGCGGTGCACGTCGGGCGTCACGATGAAGAGCGACAGCGGGCGATCGATCCACCACGGCAGACGCACGTTCGCGTGACTGAACACTGTCACGCTTGCATCCATGACTTCATAGATGAGGAGCGGCAGTGCCGGGATGCCGATCGCAATCGTGCCGGCGAGCGCCAGCGGCGTCGTGAAGACGAATTCGAGCGGATGGAAGCGGACCGTTGTCGAGACGTCGAGCCGCGTGTCGGCGTGATGCACGCGATGGATCGCCCACAGGAACGGGACCTTGTGGTTCAGATAGTGCGTGCCCCATGAGATGAAGCCGCGGCCCAGGAAGCCGATGGCGAAGGCCGCTTCGAGCGGCACGTCAATTGCGTTCAGAAGACCCAGACCGTTTGCATGCGCATAGTCGGCGGCGGCGATCATCGTTACGGGCATCGCGCTCGTCACCACGATGTTGGCGATCGTCAATATCCAATTGGTTGGCCAGCGCCACGCGCGGTCTGCTGAAGATTCGTCGCGCGGTGCGCGCGCCTCCAACAACGCGAACACGAAGAAGACACCAAAGAACGCCACGTATTGCAGTGGCTCGAACTGGGCTCGAAGAAACGCTTCGATGGTCTCTGGAGTCATGACCGTCTCCATATGACAACTATATTGTCATAGTATGTTGACAGCACAATTGTCAATATGATCCCAGATACGGCGCTGGCGCGCGAAACGTCCTCCACAAAACATTCACGAGATTTCTGCGTGGGAATCCGGCGCAGCGCCTACGCCTGACAGGCGAAACCGGCAGGAATCTGCGCGCGCGGGGCTGACCAAATCGCCGGGGAACCGATTGGCGGACCACAACATCTGGCGCGCGCACCCGCTCACAAGCGCAAAATCAGCGATGGGGTGTGGTTTGGAAGAACCAGGCGCTCGGAAACTCAGCTTTGGCGTGGGTTTCATCGACTTCGCGGCGCTGTGCGGTGTACATTCTTAACAGTCAGACGGTCCGGCGGTTTCATCTTGGGGATGGGCTCGCGCGTTGATGGGCCATAGCGATGGGGGATTTCATGAAGACGAGAGCAGCGCTGCTCGGCGCGACGGCATTGATTGCACTCAGCGGCACTGCCGCGAACGCGACGCACAACAACGGTTGGTACATCTCGCTCGAGGGCGGCGCGAGCATAGTTCAAGATTGGCAGACGGTTTCGTCCACTGTCACGCACTCGCACGTGCGCGACTACGGGTTCGATTCAGGATGGGCGATCTTGGGCTCGGTCGGTTACGCGTTCCACAGCAGCAATTGGCGGTTGGAACTTGAAGCTGGATACAGGGACAACGGTTTCGACCCCGGGGTCCACTCCGACAACAATCCGGGCGCAATCGTTAATTTCAACAGACCCCAACTGGACGGCATCAGCGAATTCAGCGTGATGGCGAACGCGTTGTACGACATCCCTCTGTCGCCAAAATGGTCGCTGTCGCTCGGCGCCGGGGCGGGCTGGGATCGCGTCGACATCGTATGGGGCCCTGGCCTTACCGACGCCGCCGACTTCCGCGATTGGCAGTTCGCTTATCAAGGCATCGTAGGGTTGAATTATGCGATCGCGTCGCGGTGGGATTTGTTTGTCAACTACCGCTACCTGAACGTCGCCGCGCCGGATTTGAATGTTGGGCCATTTAACGCGCACGCATTCACCGATTCGGACGACCTGACAAAGCACGCGGTCACCATCGGCTTGCGCTTCGATCTTGCGCCGGATGAAGAGATGGTGCCTCCGCCGCCACCGCCTCCCCCACCGCCGCCTCCGATGGCGCCGAAGCACTTTGTGATCTTCTTCGGCTTCGGTAAGTGCAACGTCACGGCGGAAGCCGACGCGGTGTTGTCGGAAGCTGCAGCGGCCGCGAAGAACGGTGGTTCGGCCTCGGTCTCGATCGTGGGCCACACGGACACCGTGGGCTCCGGCAAGGCGAACCAACGTCTGTCGGAATGCCGTGCTGATGCCGCGAAGTCGAACATGGTCGGCAAGGGCGTTCCCGCCAGCGCGATTTCGACCTCGGGCCGCGGCGAAAGCGAACTCATGGTTCAAACCGGCGACAACGTGAAAGAGCCGCAGAACCGCCGGGCGAACATCGACCTGAACTAAGGTTCGTTTGCTTCAAGATACGAGGGCGGGGCCGCTGGCTCCGCCCTTTTTCTTTGCGCTGTTCAAGCGCGGGCGGCGCGCACCGGAGCCGGCATGACGCGGGCGCTCGGCAATCGCACAGTCACAATTGTGCCGTAGCCGAGTTTGCTCTGGACGACGAGTTTGCCGTCGTGGAGTTCGATCAGGCGCCTGGCGATGACTAGGCCCAGGCCGGTGCCTTCGTATTTGCGGCTGAGGCGTCCGTCGGCTTGCAGGAAGCGTTCGCCGACGCGGGCGACGTCTTGCGGGCTCATGCCGATGCCGGTGTCGCGCACGACGATGTCGGCGCCGCCCTGGGCGTTGGGCAGAGCTTCGATGTCCACGCGGCCGCCGCGCTCCGTGAACTTCACGGCGTTCGCGGC
>JANLXP010000102.1:0-3137 GCA_031365165.1 Alphaproteobacteria bacterium | reverse complement strand
GGACTTAAGCGGATTTCTTGGGTTGCCGGACCTTCACAAGGGCGCGGACCCGGTCGCGCGAGATGTCGTTTCGCTCAAACGCGACGTTTGTCATCGTCGCCACGATGCCCGGCATGTCGTTGCCGAACAGTTTGCGGCACTCGATCGTCATTGCCTCGACATAGGCTTCGAGCCGTGCGTCGGTACGCCGTCGTGCCACGATGAATCGGCTGGCGACAGGATCGTTGGGGAGGCGCTCGAAGGCTCTTGCGACGTCTACGCGACCCAGCGTCCGCTCGAAGGCGACGCGCGCCTCCAATTCCTTGAGCGTGGCGGTTTCAGGTTGTTGCCAGAAACGCGCAATCGCGAGCGTGAAGAGCGCCGCTAACGCCATATCGTGCTTCATGTCGGGCAGCGGCTCAAAGCTCACACCAGCACGATCGCGGTCCGCAACCGCCGCGGCCGTCTGCTCTAGCTTTTCTGCCTCCGCGTCGCGCCCAAACGATCGTTCCTTGGCCGCATATTCCCTTAGGTTCGCCGCAAGCGATGCCCAGGAATCGCATTGTGGCGGCAGCGTTGCCGGATAGAACCGCGCGGTAGTCGGCTGGTAGCCATCGCGTGCAAGCTTGCTCAAGTCCTGCCAGACGCTCTCCATTCTTGCATCGACAGAAAAGCGGCGCACGACTGCCGCCGGCACAAGCTTCGAGAGCGCAAGTTGTTCCGCCGCCTGCCGAATTCTGGGCGGCACCCACGAGGGAAACTCGACTCCCAAATCTGCAGTCGACATTCGGAATATCCCCCGCCAAGCCGAACCCTGACATATGCCGATTCGCGTTTGCTACGAAAGCATGGCGAAATCCTCGCTGTCGAAGCGCGGGAGATTGAATCGGTCGGGACATGTCCGATAAATGCGAGACTTCAGCGAGAAATCCGTCGTGACGACGCGTCACCCAAAGCCGTGCTATCCTTTAATAGACGGGAAATTGAATCCGGACCGGGAGCGTGACTACGACGTGACTGTGCCGTGTACCATTCACTTGCCCACGGATTGTCAGGCCCGACATGACCGACCTTGCCCAGCGCCGCATTGAAATCGTACGCCGGCACATGGCGCTCGAATGCGTTCACGACTGGGACGCCGTTATCGCGACGTTCGAGCATCCGCGCTACGAAATGTACGGCACGGGCACGGTCTTCGATGGCGAACAACAGGTGCGCGGCTACTTCCACGCTTCGCGTATTCCGTTCCCCGATCAGGGCAACGAGGTCATCGCAATCGCTCACACGGAAAACACCGTACTCGTCGAATTTTGGCTGACCGGCACGCACCTAGGTCCGCTCATCATCGGCGGGCGGACGGTCGAACCCACCGGAAAAACGTTTCGTGCCCGCATCGCCGCGTCGTTCGAATTCCCGCCGGGTGGTGACAAGATCATCTGCGAGCGCCCGTACTTCGACCCCGCCCAGATTGCAAAGCTCCTCGCTCTCGCCTGACTCCGGTAACGGAAGGCGCATGGCCGTTGCCTCGGCTCCCGATCTGCGCGACAAATTGGGAAAGCCAACAAACCGAGGAACAGGATCATGGGCGAAGCTTACATCATCGACGCATGTCGCACGCCGCGCGGCATCGGCAAGATCGGCAAGGGTGCTCTCGCCGACATCCATCCCCAACAACTGGCCGCGACGGTTCTGAAGGCGCTCGCCAAGCGCAACGACCTCAACACCGCCGAAGTCGACGACATAATCTGGGGCACGTCCACGCAGCGCGGCAAGCAAGCGATGGACATGGGCCGCATGGCGGCACTCGACGCCGGTTATGACACGAAGGCATCGGGCGTCACGCTCGATCGCTTCTGCGGCTCGGGTATCACAAGCGTCAACATGGCGGCCGCCTCGATCATCGCGGGCTTCGAAGATCTCGTCATCGCAGGCGGTACCGAGATGATGTCCTACACGGCGAGCCTGCGCGATACGACCGGTGGGCCGACGCTGATGGATGCGGGCAATATGCGTCTGCGCGCGCGTCATCCGCAGTCGCATCAAGGCGTGTGCGGCGACGCAATCGCGACGCTTGAAAACATCTCCCGCGAAGCGCTCGACGATCTGGCGCTGGTCAGCCAACAGCGCGCCGACGCCGCGATCAAAGGCGGTCACTTCAAGAAAAGCCTCGTGCCTGTCTACAAAGAAGACGGCACACTTGCGCTCGACAAGGAAGAATTCCCGCGCCCGCAGACGACGCGCGAAGGTCTCGCAGCGTTGAAGCCGTCCTTCGAAGCGATTGCCGAAGTCCCGATCGACGATAAGGGCACGACGCTTGGCGGATTGATCCGTCAGGTCTATCCCGACCTCAAGATCAAGCACTTCCACCACGCCGGCAATTCGTCGGGCGTCGTCGACGGCGCGGCAGCCATCCTGCTCGCCTCGCCCGAGTACGCCAAGAAGAACGGTTTGAAGCCGCGCGCCCGCGTCGTTGCCGTCGCAAACATGGGCGACAGCCCGACCTTGATGTTGAACGCGCCGGTCCCGGCCGCCCGCAAAGTGCTGGCGAAAGCCGGCCTCAAGATCGAAGACATCGACCTCTTCGAAATCAATGAGGCCTTCGCGGTCGTTGCGGAGAAATTCATCCGCGACCTGAAACTCGATCGCGACAAGGTGAACGTAAACGGCGGCGCCATGGCGTTGGGCCACCCGATCGGCGCGACCGGCTCGATTCTCATCGGCACGATGCTCGACGAACTCGAACGCCGCGACCTGAAGCGCGGCCTCATCACCATGTGCGCAGCCGGCGGCATGGCGCCGGCCATCATCATCGAGCGCATCTGAGACGCGTTCGCGGCGAATCGCCGAATTAAGCTTGGTTGCGGGCCGCCCCATCCGGTATTGAAGCAGCCGGTTGGGCCCTCCAATATATGAAGATTGGCGGGCTCGACCGGTGGTTTTCCCGGGCGCGCCATGCCGCAGGACGGACACCCGCTAACCGAACTAAATCATGGGCCGCAAGAGGGCGCGATGCATTACGAGAATTTCTTCAAGACGCAGCTCGAGGGCCTGAAAGAAGAAGGCCGCTACCGCGTTTTCGCGGAACTTGAACGGCGCGCCGGGTCGGTCCCTGCGGCGACGCGTTACGCTGGCGATCAAACCGGCGACGTCACCGTTTG
>JANLXP010000093.1:0-2313 GCA_031365165.1 Alphaproteobacteria bacterium | reverse complement strand
CGTTTCCAGATCGCTTCGCGCGCGTCGTCGTCGGCAACACGGGCCTTCCCGTCGGCACCGGCATGACGGACGGCTTCAAGCAGTGGCTGGACTTCAGCCAATCCGTCCCCGAACTCCCGATCGGCGAAATCCTCGCGATGGGCACGAAGAACGGCCTCAGCGACGCGGTGAAGGCTGCCTACGTGGCGCCGTTTCCCGACGAAACCTACAAGGCGGGCGCGCGCCGCTTTCCCGCCCTCGTTCCGGTTACGCCTGAACACGCGTCCGTCGCCGAGAACAAGGCTGCGTGGGAAGTGCTTGGCCGCTTCGACAAACCCTTCCTCACCGCGTTCAGCGACTCCGACCCTGTGACCAAGGGCGGCGAGCGCATTTTCCAAGAGCGCGTCCCGGGCACGAAGGGGCAGCCGCACACGATCGTCAAAGACGCCGGCCACTTCTTGCAAGAAGACGCGTCAGGCGAACTCGTGGACATCATTCATCGTTTCATCACCAGCACGAAGTGAGGCTCGCTATGAAAGTTGAAAACGCTGTCTATCCATCCGGCGAGCAGTTGACCGAGACCGTCACCAAGGGCTCGAACACGCCCATCGTCATGTTGAACCTGCTCAAGTTCAAAGATCAGGCGAAATACAAAGACGGCACCGTGGACGGCAGCGACGGCCGTACGGCGTACAATCGCTACGGCACGGAAATGCTGCAATTCGTGATCGAGAACGGCGGCAAGGTGCTCTTCATGGGCGACATCAAATCGATGGTCATCGGGCGGACGGACGAAATGTGGGACGCGGTCGCGCTGGTCGAATACCCATCGTCGGAGGCCTTCGTGAAAATTGCGATGTCGCCGCACGTTGCGAAAATCGGCGTGCATCGGGAAGCCGGTCTTGCCGGGCAACTTTTGATCCAAGTCGCCCAGCGCGGCACGGGGCCGTTGTGATGGCACCGTCGCGGCTTTCGCTCGCCGTTATTGCGCTGCTCGGTGTCATCAATATCGTGCGCGGCTCTATCCATATGTTCGCGCCCGATGGCGGCCTCATGCAAATCGCGGGCCTCGACATCTCGCAAGCGACGCCGATCGTGCTCTCGTTCATCGCCGCGGTTGGCGGGGAGCAATTGAGCTTTGCCTTGATCGACTTTGCGGCCGTCACCAAGTTTCGCACTTTCGTGCGCCCGCTCCTGCTCATTCACACCGTACAAACGGGACTGGCCGTGTTCTTGCTCTTCGTGTGGCGCCCGCTGCCGCACGATGTGCCCGGTCAGTGGGGCGCGCTCGCCACGGTTGTCGTTCTCGCCTTCGTCGCCGCGCTGGAATATGGGCGCAAAGTCGATGTTGCAGCGTAATCCGCAAGCCGACGGCCGGAGGGCGCGCGGGGTCGACAACCGGCGCAAGATCGTCACGGCGCTGCTCAAGCTTGTCGAAGACGGCAACGTCGATCCGAGCGCCGAAGAGGTGGCAGCGGCGGCGAGCGTGGGCTTGCGCACCGTGTTCCGGCACTTCGCCGACATGGACAGTTTGCACGCGTCGATTTCTGAACTGATGACGGCGGAGATCCGACCGATAATCGAGCAGCCCTTTGCGGCCGCCGATTGGCGCGGGCGGCTCGATGAGTTGATCGAGCGGCGGGCGCAGATTTTCGAGCGGCTTTTGCCGTTCAAGATCGCCGGCGATGCGCACCGGCATCGCTCGCCGTTTCTAACTGCCGAGCACAAGGCGCTGGTCAAGATGCAAACGCAGGCTCTGCGCGGCGTGCTACCGGCGAAGATCGCGGGCGACAGGCCGCTGGTTGCGGCGCTCGATCTTGTGCTCAGTTTCGACGCGTGGAAGCGGCTTCGGCACGATCAAGGTGTGACGGCGCGCGATGCGCGTTCGGCGCTGCGTTTTGCGGCCTCCGCATTGATCTCCTCCGAGCCTGGCCGATAGGGCCTGCAGCGCGCCGGCACCGGCGGCAGCACGGCGTTCGGCAACGACGCGAAAAAGCCGCGCATGTCGCGGTCGCACAGGATCGCGTCGTGGCCCGCCTGAACCAGCGCGTCGACGTTCGAGTCTGCGATCGTCAGGCCCGTCGGGATTGCGGCCAGTTGCTTGCGGCTTTCGTCGTCCGCCAGGTCGGCGAGCGAGACGTGCACGAAGTGCGGCTCGACCTTGCGGCAGGCTTCGGGCTTGCCGTCTGGCCCGAGGGCGCACCCTCTGCGGGCGAACGCGGCGGCGAGGCGGCCCGTCATTTCGCGGGCGTGGATTAGCGTTTCGAAACCGTAACGGTCGATCGCGGTGGAGGTAACCGCGCCCACGACGCGGAAGACGCTGTCGAGATAGGG
>JANLXP010000087.1:0-3124 GCA_031365165.1 Alphaproteobacteria bacterium | reverse complement strand
TCCGTGTCTCTCGACACGATGTGAAAGACCGCGCCCGGTTCCTCGACCGACAGTCGCCCGATGTAATAGGCGATGTGCAGATCGAGCGCGTTGCGGCCGCTGCCTTCAATTTGAACGTACTCGACGGCATTGCCCATCGGTTGCAGCGCGCTCGCCAACCCCAACGCCACCCGCGACTGCTTCGCTCCGACAAACACCTTGATCTTGAACGCACCCGTGTCGAGCGCACCGATCTTGTCGGGCTGCACGTTTTCGAAGTCGATGAGGATGTAAGCAGGTTTCATGAAACGCCCTTCCAACAGCGGATAAACAATAGAGAAATTGAGTATGCGGTCCCCTAGGCTTCATATGCTATTGGATATGTCTTGTCGCAAATCGAAACGTTCATGAGGAAGCAAGGTGCAAAAGACCGATATCTCGGTTCACGACCTCGTCGGTCAGATCGAACGTGGGGAACTGCGGTTACCGGAGATGCAGCGCGGATATGTTTGGCGTGCGACAAGGGTACGCGACTTGTTGGACTCTTTGTACCGCGGCTTCCCGTCCGGTAACATTCTGGTGTGGGAAACGGATACTTCCATGCCCCAACGCGAAATGGCAGTCGCTCAACTGCAAAGTCCGTTCAAAGGATACAAACTTTTGCTGGACGGCCAGCAGCGTCTTACGTCGTTGAGCGCGATCCTGCGTGGTGATCCCGTATCCGTTCGTGGCCGGCAGAAGCCGATCGATATACTCTTTAACTTGGATCATCCTGAAACGCTCGAGGAGGTGCTCGACATCGATGACGACGAGGACAACGATCCGGATGGGCTCGACGACGACGACGACAAAGATGAATCTATCGAAGCGCAAGCGCAACGATTGACCTTTGTGGTGTCAAGCCGCCGTCTGGCCTCTTTGCCCAACTGGATGTCAGTGACCGAAGTTTTCAAAAGTGACGGAGACACGGAGTTTCTTCGCAAGGCCGGACTCAAGGATTTCGAAGATCCGCGCTATCAGAGGTACACGCAGCGTCTGCAGCGCTTGCGGCAAATTCGGAAGTACATGTACTCGGTTCAGATATTGGAGCGGGACATGACCTACAACGAAGTCACCGAGGTTTTCGTTCGCGTCAACTCGCTGGGCGCAAAGCTTCGAAGCTCCGACTTGGCGCTCGCGCAGTTAACGGCGCGGTGGCGCGGCGCGCTTTCAGTGTTCGATGAGTTTGAGGATGAGTGCAAGGACGAGAATTTCCCGTTGCAATCGGGGACCTTGATCAGGGCTCTGGTTGTGTTCGCAACCGGGCAGTGTCGGTTTCGAACCGTCGGGAGCCTTAGTGAGGAAGAGTTGAAGCAAGCGTGGGATATCGCCAAGAAAAATCTCCGGTTCGCGATTCAATTTGCGAGAAACAACGCGGACTTCGAGAACCCGGCACTATTGGGTTCACCTTATGCGTTGCTCACGCTGGCATATCTGGCTCACACTAGGGGCGGCGAGTTTAAGGGTGCAGACGATTCCAAGCTTCGCTTTTGGTTGCGCATCGCAAGCGGTCGCGGACGATACAGTAGAGGATCGAGCGAAACGTACCTCGATCAGGATTTGGCGTTGGTGCGCCGGTCAGAGATCGGCGCCTTGATCGACACAGTACGCCAGCAGTTCGGCCGCCTCCTTCTTGACGAGGAGGAGTTTGACGGACGCAATCAACGCGCCTCTATCTTCCGTCTGATGTTCCAAGCTCTAAAGGCGGGTGGGGCGACCGATTGGCGCTCGCAAATTGCCATATCGGCAACAAATTTTGGTGCCGATCACAAGCTTCAGTTCCACCACATTTTTCCCAAGGCTATTCTCCAGCGGAAGAAGGTGCCGCAGTCTCAGATCAACGACATTGCGAATTTAGCGTTTCTCGACGGCAAAACGAACCGGAAGATCGCTTCAAAGCCACCTAAGGAATATCTTGCTGAGATCGCCGAGAAGCAAGGCGACGGGCCTTTGGCGAAGCAATGCGTCCCACTGGACAGAAATCTCTGGGAGGTCGAGCGCTACGCGGAATTTCTTGCCGCGAGGCGGAAGCTCTTGACCTCGTGCGTGAACGGCTATCTTGGCAACGTTCCAGACTGAGCCAGTCACGCTTCATCCGCGCGACGGCGGGCGGCGGTGGTGCTTCACTTTGTGGCGGGTAGATGGCGCGCTGCGATGATCGGCGTGCTGGTGTTTCGGGGCAGTGTTTGGTTGCTTGGATCGCTTCGCTTTCCGCGTCCGTTTGAGGTCCGTTCATGGACGACGCATTGCTTCTTGCGCGCGTGCAGTTTGCGTTCACGATGGTTTTTCACATCGTGTTTCCAGCGTTCACGATCGGCCTTGCGAGTTATCTCGCGGTCCTGGAGGCGCTTTGGCTGAGGACCGGCCGCTCTCTTTATCTCGATCTCTTCAAATACTGGCTCAAGATCTTCGCGGTCGCGTTTGCGATGGGCGTCGTGTCGGGGATCGTCATGTCCTATCAGTTCGGGTCGAACTGGTCGGTCTTTTCGGACAAGACGGGGCCGGTGCTCGGGCCGTTGATGGCCTACGAGGTTTTGACGGCGTTCTTCCTTGAGGCCGGATTTCTGGGCGTGATGCTCTTCGGGCTCGAGCGTGTGGGCAAGCGGCTGCATTTTGCTGCGACGCTCGCGGTCGCGGTTGGCACGTTGTTCTCGGCGTTTTGGATTCTTTCCGCGAACAGCTGGATGCAAACGCCAGCCGGCTATGCGGTGAATGACGCCGGGCAGTTCGTTCCCGACGATTGGATCGCGATCATCTTCAATCCGTCGTTTCCTTATCGCCTCACGCATATGGTTGTGGCGGCCTATTTGACGACGGCGTTGGCCGTCGGTGGTGTCGGGGCTTGGCACCTGCTCAAGGATCGCGCCAACGCGCATGCCCGGACGATGTTTGCCATGGCGATGGGGCTCGTTGCCGTCGCCGGACCGGTGCAGCTGTTGGTCGGCGATCAGCACGGGCTGAACACGCTGGAGCATCAGCCGGCGAAGATCATGGCGCTTGAAGGCCACTTCGACAGTCACCCCGAATGTGCGCCCTTCGTACTGTTCGGATTTCCAGACCAAGAGGCGGCGAAGGTTCACGCCGCGATCGAGATTCCTTATGTCGG
>JANLXP010000085.1:0-4824 GCA_031365165.1 Alphaproteobacteria bacterium | reverse complement strand
GTGCGCTCAAGGCGGCCACTTCGGCGATCATCGCGGCGCGCGCCTTCGTGAGGCCGATGTAGTCGGCCGCCGACATGCGCCCGCCGAGTTCGATCCGGGTCAGGACGTTCGGATCGTATTGCTCTTTGTGACCGAAGAAGTTCGCTCTCGCGTGGAACGCGTAGGCCTCGGCGTTGGCGATCGTGCCTTTGGCGAAGAGGTTCGGCAGTCGATTCAGCGCTTCGATACGGATGCTATCGATGCGGGCGCCCGCGGAAGTCAGCGCCGAGAGCGTACGCTCGAAAGCGTTCCCGACGGCCTCGTCCATTTCGTTCAGGACGAAATCCAACGGCACCGCGAGACGCAGGCCCGCTGCGGCGAGCGGTTGCTGTGTTTCGCGGGGTTCATCGGAAAGGATGCGATCGACCAGAGCGCAGCAGGCCAACGTGTTCGCGAGCGGGCCGATGCTGTCTAGCGACTCGGAGAGCGGGAATGCGCCAGCGCGCGTGATGCGATGCTGTGTCGGTTTGAAACCGACGAGGCTGTTGAAGGATGCTGGGATACGCACCGAACCACCGGTGTCGGTGCCGAGCCCAACGGCGGCCTGCCCGCGCGCGACGGAGACGGCGGCGCCTGAGCTTGAGCCCCCGGGTACGCGCGCCGGATCGTGTGCGTTGGTGCAGGTCGGTCCGTGCGGATTCAGCCCGAGCCCCGTGAACGCGAACTCGCTCATGTGGGTGCGGCCGACGACGATGGCGCCCGCCGCTCGCAGGCGCGCGACCGTCGGTGCATCGCTCACCGCCGGGGTCGCGTCGCGCAGCACGGCGGAGCCTGCCGGTGTCGGTTCGCCCGCGACGTCGAATAGATCCTTCACTGAGACGGGAATGCCGGCGAGCGGGCCCGATGCAGCGCCTTGCTTGCGTGTGCTATCGGCGCGGTCGGCCTCCGCACGCGCGCGATCGGCGTTCACGCGTGTGAATGCGGTGGCGTCCTTTGCGATCGATTCAAGTGATGCTTCGACGAGTGCGCGGCTCGACGTGCGCCCTTCCGCCAAAGCGCGCGCCAGATCGGCTATGCTGCGGCCCGTCAGATCCATTCACGGCGAGCCCGGCGGGCGGCCATCCTTGCCGCTGAACGTGGGCTTCGGCAGCTCACGCATTTTGCGCTCACGGCCCAATGATTTGAGTTCGTCTGCATCCACGACGCCGTCGCTGTTGCGATCGGCACGGTCGAACATCGTACGCCATTGGGTCGCGAACTCAGCGTAGACGAGGCGGCCGTCGGCGTTCCAGTCGAACACCGGCGAAGTGCCGGGCTCGTCGCGCAGCCGTTCATTCAGAGCGCGGGCTTCGTTCGGATCGAGCACCTGGTTGTTGTTGAGGTCGTCCTTTTTGAAGTCGGCCTTCAACGTATCTTCCATCTCGGCGCGCTGGACCGAACCGTCAGCGTTTTCGTCAAAGCGAGCGAGGCGGTTCGATTCAGCTTGGAGCTGCGCGTCGCCTTGGGGGCCTCCTTCGGCAGAGCGCGGCGGGCCACCGCCCAGCATGCTGCAGCCCTGAACCGACATCGCAAGTGCGGCCACCACGGCCACTATTGAGCGATTCATTGTTCCCCCGAAAGCAGGTAAAGTGGGGAACAACCTAGCCCATCTCACCCACACGGCGAAGTCCTTTCGGCCACCCATGACAAAGCTGCGCGGAAGAGTTCAGGGGCTGCTGCTGGCGGGGCTTGTGGTGCTTTTGTTGATGATGATCATGCGTATTTACGAGGCGAAGGTCGCGCAAGCGCCCACCAACCTTAAAGGCAATATCGCGACCGAAGGTGGAATGACTGCGAACCCGCCCGCCGGAGCACCGCAATAAATAACGCTACTCGGCGGCGGTTTGCGGACGCGGATGCACCTCGCCGACGACGCCTTCGCGGATCGCGCCGAACAAGTTTGCTTCCGCCAGATTCTTCGCACCGACGCACGCGTGCGTTAGATTCGCCCAGGCGAAGTTCGTGCCCTTCATGCTGGCGCCCGACAAGTTTGCGCGCGCAAGACTTGCGCGGGCGAACTGTGCGCCGTCGAGGTTGGCACCGCGCAAATCGCAGTCTGTTAGGTCGGCGGCGTTCAAGAGTGCACCGGCAAGGTTTGCGTTGCGCAGGTTCGCGCCGGTCAAGCGCGCGTGACGCAAGTCGGCACGCGTGAGCGTCGCGCCCTGCAGGTCGGCAAATTTCCAATCGACGCCGGTGAGGATAACGCGCTCATCGCCGACGATATCGGCCGGGCGGCCCCAGAGACGCGTCTTCGCCGCTTCCTTCACGAAGTTCACGCCGGCGAATTTCGGTGCGAAGCCTTTTTCGTGGCGGTGCTGGTTCCAATGGAGAACGCCGTCGTCGAACAACCAGCTGTGCTGTTGCGAGCCGCGGAGTTCGGTGTCCGGCACGTGCGCGTAAACAGTGTCCTCGCCGCCGGCAATGGTGGTGGGAGCCACTGCGTCGTCAGCAGCTGCATCTTTGGGTGCCGGCTTGTCGCGCGGCGGCCAACCGAAAAGTATTGTGCGCCAATCCATGACGCCAGCTTAGTGCATCGGCGACGCGCGGGAACACCGTCCCTAGATTGCGTCAGCGGGGCTGCGACACTACCTGTACCGCGTTCACCATCGACTGGAAGGCCACTTTCACGCCTGCCATGGTTGCCTGAACATCCCCAGATTCTTCGGCGATGAGCGCGAGGCCGCGCCACGCAAAGGCCGACCAAGCGTGCGCCCAGGGGTCGCCGCCGTCGGCCGTCTTGGTGGCATCGATCGCTGCAAGGAATGCTTCCATGGATTCCTTCACGTGACCGGCTTTCAGTTCCTCGTAGCCTTCGAGAACCTTGGCTGCGATCCGGTCGGGCGGCGCGCCATCGCCTTTGAGAGCGAGGCGGCGGGCGCCGAGCGCGAAGCCGTCCGGCCGCCAGGAGCGCGCGGCGAGCTGCATGCGTTCCATGAAGACATCGGCGGTCAGGTTGGCATGTAACGCGGCGAGGCCTGCGGGCGCGGTTTCGTCGACCGATAAGGCTTTGGTCAGGATGGCGAAGAAGCGGCGGTTCGCGACCAGCGGATCTTCGGCCACGGGTTCGGCTGCGGCGAGGACTCTGGTCGAGGCTTTCGCTGCGAACTTTTCTTCTTCGGTCGGCGCTTCCTGCGGGAACAGTATCCCGATCACGAGCCCCAACAGCCCAAGACCGACGGCAGCGCCTGCAATCAACAGCGCCGTTTCCGTCGACATGACGGCCAGTTCCATATGTACGTCCCCCAACGCTTACCGGCGCGATCCCACGCGCACCGCGCAATCGCTCGCACGGTAATCCCTAGAGGCTAGGGCTGGTGTGGCGGGTGGGCAATTTCTTTTGCTTAACGCCCATAGGGAACCGATGCGCATGGTGCACGGAGGCGACGCTTTTCGCGCAGCGAGCGAGTTTGGTTCGGTGTGGGAAGCGTGCCGGGCGAAGTTCTAGCGCGGCAGGAAGAGAACGCTGGGCTCTTCGCCGTCCGAGGAATGGCGGAAACAACGGACGAGGTCGTAGAACAGTTCGGGCATGCCGGTCGCCACGTTCAAGCCCATGTTGTAGGCGGCTTGTGCGGTGATCGGGAAGCCGTGCGTCCACTTGCCGGAGATGAGTTCGTCGGCGATCGCGGTCGAACCGTCGGCGGTGTAGCTGCCCTGGAGCAGCTCGCGCGCGGTGGCGCGGCCTTCTTGGATGATCTTGCGCGCCTCTTCGGCGAGGATCAGGTACTCGTCGCTGATCGACTCAAACGGCTTCACTTTCGACAGCTGCACGATCGATGGCGCGGGACCTGCGTAAAGCTGCGTGTCGATCGGACCCAGCATCGCGTGCGCGCCCATCACGATTTGATCTGCGGCGAGCGCGATGCGCGATCCGGCCGACATTGCGAAGTACGGCACGAAGACGGTCTTGCGCGCTTGGTGGCTTTTGATCGCGCGGGCGATTTGGCGGCCTGTGAACGAGTTGCCGCCCTGCGTGTGAAGCACGATGTCGAGCGGGCGCGACGTGTCGCTGGTGACGATGGCGCTCAAGACGTCTTCGAGGTCGTCGAAGTCGAACGCCTCGTTCTCCATGTTCTCGCCATGGATCACGCAGATCACGCGCGAGCCGCGTTCCTGTTCGATGCGGCGGATGATGGCCTTCGCGCGGTCGACGGCAACTTCAGGTACGTGACCGCCGGACTGCGCCAGCCAAACCAGATTTTCGTGACGAACGGCGCGGCGTTTCTTCGGCGCATGCGAGCGGTCGATATAGACGACGCTGCTGTCGATGGCGCCGGCGAGGTCGACACGCTGGCGCTCGGGCGCCGGAAGTGCTGCCTGTGAACGTGCGGGGGTGCGCTCGTAATCGAGATAAGCGACGCTTGCAGCCTGTTCGTTATCGCGGCGGCAGGAGCGAATGAGGTCGTAGATTTCCGGCGGCATCGCGATCGAGACGTGGAGGCCAAGTTCCTTCGCCGCGATCGGCGAGATGGCGCGCCAGGAATAGGACTTGCCGCTCACGAGTTCGTCGGCCAGACGGCAGGCGCCGCAGTGTTCCTTGCCCTCGTGCATGAGTTCGCACGTTACGCGGCGCGTCTCGTCGAGAAGTTTGCGCGCGAAGTCGGCATAGATGACCGTCTCGTCCGCCACGCGGTCGATCGGTTTGTTCTTGATGCCGGTCAGAACTGACGAGGCCGAGCCGTACGCCACGAACGGATCGACGGGTGACATTGCCGCGTGCTGACTCATCACCACTTAGTCGGCGGCGAACGCCATGAACGAGGTCGAACCCAGCGCGAAATACGGAATGAAGACCGTCGTCTTCGCGGG
>JANLXP010000062.1:0-2538 GCA_031365165.1 Alphaproteobacteria bacterium | reverse complement strand
GCGGCGGCGGGGATGTATTTCTTCTATTCAAGCGTGGGCCTCGCGCAAACGCATCTCGGCATTATCTTGGCGCACACGACCTTGGGAGTTCCTTTCGTCGTGATCACGATGACGGCGACGCTGTCGGGCTTCGATCGAAATTTGATCAAGGCGGCGGGCAGCCTCGGCGCCGATCCGATCACGGCGTTCTTCCGCGTGACCTTGCCGCTGGTCGCACCGGGGATGATTTCGGGTGCCTTATTCGCATTCGCCGCGTCGTTCGACGAAGTCGTGACCGTGTTGTTCCTAGGCGGGCCCGATCAGCGCACGATCCCGCGCCAGATGTGGTCGGGTATCCGCGAGCAGATCAGCCCCACGATCCTCGCGGTCGCGACGCTGCTCATTCTCTTTTCGTGTCTGCTGCTGCTCGCGGTCGAGATGCTGCGGCGCTGGCATGCGCCGCACGCTCAAGTGCCGAAGCACTGAACCTTAAGCGACGAGCTTGCGCTTTGCTTCGTCGTATTCGCGCTTGAGTTTGCCCACCACGTCGGCGACGGGCTCGATTTCCTGAATTTGTCCGACGCCCTGCCCCGCGCCCCAGATATCTTTCCAGGCTTTCTTTTCCATGTTGCCACCCGAGCCGAAGTTCATTTTCGACTTGTCGGCTTCGGGCAGCGCGTTCGCATCGAGGCCCGCGGCCGTGATCGACGGGCCCAGGTAGTTACCGTGCACGCCGGTGAACAGGTTCGAATAGACAATGTCGTTCGCCATCGTTTCGACCAGCATTTGTTTGTAGCGCGGGTCGGCGTTCGCCTCGGTCGTGGCGATGAAGCGGGTGCCGAGATAAGCGAGGTCGGCGCCCATCGCTTGGGCCGCGAGCACGCTCGAGCCGTTGGCGATCGAGCCTGAGAGAAGGATTGTCTTGTCGAACCAGGAGCGCACTTCGGGGACGAGCGCGAATGGCGATAGCGTACCCGCATGGCCACCGGCGCCGGCACACACCAGGATAAGGCCGTCGACGCCCTCTTCCGCCGCCTTCTTCGCATGGCGGATGTTGATGACGTCGTGGAAGACGACGCCGCCATAGCCGTGTGCCGCCTTCACGATTTCGGCCGGGGCGCGCAGGCTGGTGATGATGATCGGAACCTCGTGCTTCACGCACACGGCCATGTCGTGCATGACGCGGTCGTTCGAAGCGTGGACGATTTGGTTGACCGCGAAGGGGGCTGCCTTCTTGCCCGTCTTCTGTTCGTGGTCGTCGAGTTCGGTTTTGATGCGCTCAATCCACTTGTCGAGCATCTCGGCCGGGCGCGCGTTCAGCGCCGGGAACGATCCCACGATGCCGGCCTTGCACTGCGCGATGACGAGTTCGGGGCCGGAGACGATGAACAGCGGCGCGCCGATGACCGGAACGGACAAGCGGTTTTGCAGGACGGGTGGTAGCGACATGTTGCGTTGATCCGATCGATGAATAGCTGACGGTCAACGCTTAGCGGCGCGCCGTGGTCTTTGGCAAGTTAGTGTATCGCTGACGCTAGGGCTCGCAGGAGTGCCGCACCGTCTCCTGCCCAGGCCGAGCCGTGCATGCACGCGAGCGTGCGGGGCGCCGTTCCGGCAAGTCGTTCGATCAGAGCGCGGCCGTTCGGGGCGTGCGCAAAGTAGTCGAGCGGTTTGCGGAAGGCTTCGCTCGGACCAAGTATGTCGGTCTCGGTGAGAGCCGGTGTGTCGGCGCCGCCTTGTGTGAAGAGATCGCCGCAGAACAGCGTCTTCGTCTTTTCCTCAAACAGATAGCCGCAATCCCATCCGTGCGGCAGGTGCGGCGCATCGAGCCAGCGCATCGTCTTGGCGCCGAGCGCGAGGCGTTCGCCGTCCGCGAGCGGTTTCGGCGCTCGATCGGCGACGTCGGTCACCGAGACCAGCGCTGCAATCGTACTGCAAACCGGAACGGCTTGCGGCGCTGCTTCGAGCCATTCGTTTAGCGCGCCGCACTCGTCTGCCTCAAAATGCGAGAACGCGATGTATCTCAATCTTTCAGGCACGATCACCGATTGTACGGCTTCGCGCACCAGCGGGAACATGCGGCGGGGGCCAGTGTGGAACAGCAGCGGCTGATCGTCGAGCACCAGATACTGATTGAACGAGAAGCCACCCGGTATGGCGTTGACCGGCGTGTTGATGCGGAAAATTCCGTCAGCCACCTCGTGAATGTTGGTGCCGGTCTCTTTGTTGGTGATCGTCATCGGTGGAATCTCCCTTCGGTCGACGGCGCCCGGCGCGGAGAGGCGGCCGAAAGCGCCGTCGATTGTAGTCTAATTCCTACGCAGGCATCCAGTTGCCGTGGAAGCCGGGCGGGATGCGATGCGGGATCGTGATCGCCGCTTGCGGCGCGCCTTCGAAGTTAGCTGCGTCCAGGATCACGAGGTCGGTCGTCTCCGCCCTTGTGTCGATGACGTACCCCATCAGCCAGCCGTCGTCTTCGGCGCGTGCGTTCGCCTTCGCGACGAATACGAACTCGCCCGGCATGCGGCCGGGGCCAAAATCATGGAGCTGGCGCTTGCC
>JANLXP010000510.1:0-3931 GCA_031365165.1 Alphaproteobacteria bacterium | reverse complement strand
CGCGATGGATTTGTGGCGCTCGCAGCTTGTGCGCCGGAAACCGATGCGCGAGCGCGCCAAGCAGACGTGTCGCATCCGCATACCCCGCATCGCGATCAAGCAGGCTCCGCACGGTGATCGTGTCGGCGCTCTCAAGCCACGCCGCCTGCGCCTCTGCCAGCCGCCAGATGCGTTGTGTCGTCTGCGCATGAGCAATCGCGGCACCTGTGGTTTGCCAGGGAAGGGGCGCGCGCTCCTCGCGTTCGAACGCCGCCGCCCACCGTGCGCCTTCTTCGCGGCTGACCTCGACGATCGGTGCATCGCTGCCGCGTCCGCCGGCGGTCTCGAACCCGCACAATGTGACCACCGGAAGAAACCCGCGTGAGCGATAGAGGCGGAACGCGCGCTCGTTCTGCGCACTGACTTCAAGCTCGGCGCAGACATCGCCGCGCGCCCGCGCCTCCGCCAGCACTTGATCGAGTAGAAGAGGCGCCGCGCCGGTTCCACGTGCTTCGGGCCGGGCCCCCATCGTGGCGATGCGCGAGATCCCGCCGCCGCGCGGCGCGACCAAACCGAACGCCATCACCGTGTCGCCGCGGCATGCGGCAACGCTGAGCTGAAGGTCGACGCCCTCCCGCTGCGCGATCGCCCGCCACATGTCTTCATTGAGCGTCGGAAACGTTACGATGTAATCGGAGAAAGCAGCGTTGTAGGCGTCGCAAAGCGCCGCCGCAGGCAGCGTCGCCGCTCGAACGACTTTCAACGCCTCGCCGCCCGGCACGGCTACTTCCGTACGATCTCGAGATCCATGCTGTTCGTCTTCGTGCGGATGACGACGTGACGAACATCCGCCGCGAACGGCAGCTTCGTTTTGGTCTGGATCGGCGTCAGAACCTGGGCCGAAACCTCCGGCCGGCATGCGACGAATTCGACGGTGGCGGCCCCGTTCGCGATCTCACCCGCTTTGATCAGCGTTGGCCCGCTCCATCCGGCGCTCTCGGCAACACCGAACGCGTTGATCGTCACGCCGTCGGGCTCGACCGTTATCATCGCCGAGTCGATCTGCATGACGAGTTGCTGGTCGCATGATTTCTTGTCGGCGGAATCGGCAGCGCTCGCCAAAGCCAACGCGGCACCGAAAATAAAAGCAACGCGCATCATCACGAGCACCCTTCCACCCACTCGACCTCGGGCTGCCGGCCCGCGCGGTAACCTACGACTTTTTTGCCGTCCGTTTCGAAGACGATCTGTGCCTTGCCGTCCGCCCCCAGCACAAGCACATAGTGTCCCTCCGGCCCCGTGTACTTGTGTGGTTGGACGGATGTGCGGCCTTTGTAGAGTTCGAGCACGTGGCTTTCCGCATCGCCGACCTTGGCACCCGTGTCGGTGACGACTTTGTCCGTCTCCTGAACATCGACCCGTGCGATCACCCCGTCGACGACCATGAACGCGATGCCGTCATACGCGCCGACTGGTTCGACGTACGAGCAGTTTGCTTCTCCACCCAGAGGCTTCAGCTTGTGGCCAAGCGCTTGCTCCGCCTCCGCGACTTTCATTCCGAACTTGACGCCCGCGAACCCCTCGCCGCTAACGACAGGTCCGGTCGGCTTTTGCGCTTGTGGACTGCACGCGCCAACGGCAGCGATGAGCAAGGCGGCGGCGAGTTTCCTGGGGACTGAACGCATTTTGCGGCGTTTCCTCGTGAAGTGGGGAGCAAATCTCGCCGCCAACCTAGCGCAAAATTAAGGCGGCAGGCCAACCCATCGCCCCCTAGAATCGCTCTCTGACAGGAGATTCGGCAATGGATTGGCTCGCCATCATGTTCGCGTTCGTGCTCGCGCTCACTTTCGCGATCGCGCTGATCCATCTGATGACGTGGATCCACAGCTTCGCCGGCGGCAAGGGCGGCACGGCGCGCGACCTCGACAAGCGTCTCGATCGCATCGGCGATATGACCGAGCGCACCGAACGTGCTGTGCGTGATGAGCATCAGAGCATGCGCAAGGAATCGGCGGATCACGGCCGCGACCTGCGCAAGGAAGTGGGCGAGCACATCATGAAGTTCGGCGGTTCCCAGAGCGAGGTCGCCGAGCGCCTGCGCGAAGAAGTCCGCAAGACGATCGTGTCCTTCGGCGAAACGCTGAAGGGCGACGTCAAGACGCTCGCCGAAGCGAACGCGAAGAACCAGGAAGCTTTGCGTCAAACCGTGACCGAACGCCTCGACACGATGCGCGCCGACAACGAGCAAAAGCTGGAGGCGATGCGCGCGACCGTCGAAGAAAAGCTGCAAGGCACGCTGGAAAAACGCCTCGGCGAAAGCTTCGCGCTCGTCTCCGACCGGTTGGAGATGGTGCACAAGGGCCTGGGCGAAATGCAAACGCTGGCCATCGGCGTCGGCGATCTGAAGCGCGTGATGTCGAACGTAAAGGACCGCGGCGGCTGGGCCGAAGTCCAACTCGGTGCGATGCTCGAACAAGTGATGGCGCGCGACCAATACGTGACGAACGCGAAAGTCGAAGTGGGCGCCACCGAAATGGTCGAATTCGCCGTGCGCATGCCGGGCGGGTCCGACGGCGCCGACGTTCTTCTGCCGATCGACGCGAAGTTCCCAAAGGAAGCTTACGAGCGCCTGATGGCCGCCTGGGATGCCGGCGACAGCGAAGCGGCGCGCGCCGCCAGCGACGAACTCGCGGGCGTGATCGAGAACGAAGCCAAGCGCATCTCGTCGAAATACATCCGCCCGCCCGCAACGACCGACTTCGCCGTTATGTATCTGCCGACCGAAGGCTTGTTCGCCGAAGCGATGCGCGTCGCGGGCCTCGTCGCGCGGCTGCAGTCGAAGTACCGCGTGACCGTCGCCGGTCCCACAACGCTGCACGCGCTCTTGAACAGCCTGCAAATGGGCTTCCGCACACTGGCGATCCAAAAGCGCTCCAGCGAAGTCTGGCGCGTGCTCGGCGAAGCGAAGACGGAGTTCCAGAGATACGCCGAGGTCTGGGACAAGCTCGACAAGCAACTACAGTCCGCGCAAAAGACGATACACGAAGTCGGAACGCGCACCCGCGCCGTCGAACGCAAGCTGCGGCAAGTCGAGGTGAGCGATCTGCCGTCAGGCGCGCAACCGACGCTCGATCTCGTTCCGCCGGAGGAGCCGGAAGAACCCGTGCCTCTGCGCCGCCTGCAGTAGTCAGCCGCCGTTGCAGTCGATCGGCATCGGCCGTTCAGGCTGCGACGAGCGCAGACCTTCGCCCAGCACGGCGTCGAGCGTCGCTTTCAGCTTCTGGGCTTGCGCTACGTTGAACGGCAAGAACGGCGCCCTGTTGACCAGGAAGTCGCAAGCCGCCGGGTTCAACACCCAGTTCATCGGCGCCGTCTCGCCCTTGGCCGTGTTCGGGCGTGGCAGTGCGATGTGGATCAATCGCGTCTTCGGATCGTTCGCGGCCGTCGTCTCCGCCTTGCAGAAATCGCGCTTGAGAATGTTGAGCGCGTCGCGGCCATGGGCACTGCGCGTGGCGGCAAGGCCCAAGAGCGGCGCCATCGACTGTGGCACGATCGAATGATCCTCCGCCCGCGCGGCAGGCACCAATCCTGCGTACTCGACCGCCGAGCATTGCGCCGCACGCACCGGCTCGTCGCAACGGATCGTGATTTGCGACCCATCGACCGCGACATCTTCCATCATCGTGCGGCAAGCGTTCGCGTAGAGGCGCGGCGGTTGATCCGTCTCGACGTCGTTGCTGATCACGACCACGATCGGAACCACGTTCAGCGTCGGGTCTTCCGCGTTCAGCTCCTCGATGGCGCGCGCAATTTCCCAAACTGTCCGCGCGCCGTAATTTTCGAAGTAGCCGCCGTCGATGATCTGATAGGCAGCGCCGCCCATCTTGTCCGAACTGACGAACCGGCCCGCCGGCGAGATGAACGGAAAGCGCGCCGAGTTCGTGACCGCGGT
>JANLXP010000053.1:0-1286 GCA_031365165.1 Alphaproteobacteria bacterium | reverse complement strand
GGCACGTGGTTCGCCGCGAGCTGGCGCACTGCCATCGCGTCGGCGTGATCGATTTCCACACCGGCCTTGGGCCCTACGGCCACGGCGAACTGATCAGCGAAGAGGGAGCGGGAACCCCCGCCTACGAGCGTGCGAAAAGCTGGTGGCCCGACGTGTGTTCGACCCAATCGGGCGAGTCGGTCTCGGCCGCCGTTATGGGCAGCATCGATTCGTGTCTGCCCGGCCTCCTGCCCCGCACAGACGTGACGGTTGGTTGCCTCGAATTCGGCACCGTCTCGACGTTCGAGGTCTTCATGGCACTGCGCGCCGACAATTGGCTGCACACGCGGGGGAACCCGCAAAGCCCGGAAGCCGCCGCCATCAAGGCCCAAATCCGCGCTGCGTTCTATCCCGACCAGAACGACTGGAAAGAAATGATATGGAACCGGGGCGAGGCCGTGATGGCCCAAGCCGTTCAAGGCCTTATGGCTCGCGCCTGACGCCTTCGTGACCCCACTTGCCTTGAGGGGGGCCATGCCCCAATCTCCTTACCGACAACATCAAAGGTGTCTCCATGAAGAAATCCTGGCGCAAACCGAAAGTCCGCGAAATTTCCGCAGCAATGGAAATCAACTGCTACTGCTCGGCCGAATAAACAAAAGGCGGCCTAGGGCCGCATTCTTCGCATGAAGATCATCGTGCTCGGCGCCGCCGCCGGTGGCGGCTTTCCGCAATGGAACGCAGCGAGCCCGAACAACGCCCGCGCCTTCGCCGGCGATCCGAACTTCCCTCGTCAAACGCAAGCAAGCCTGGCCCTCTCCGTCGATGGCGAGAATTGGCTGCTGCTCAACGCCTCGCCCGACATCCGCCAGCAGATCCTGGTCACGCCCGAGCTTCACCCGCAAACGCCGTTGCGTTCGTCACCGATCAAAGCGGTCGCGCTAACCGGCGCGGACGTCGACGCGCTAAGCGGCCTCCTCACGCTTCGCGAACGCCAAGCGTTGACCGTCTGGGCGACCGACTACGTGTTGAAGGTGCTCGAGGCGAACGCTCTCTTCGGCGTACTCGATCCAAGCTTCGTTGCACGCAAACCCCTCCCCGGCGCGCCCACCGAACTGTTGCCCGGCCTCACCGCCGAGACCTTTCCCGCCCCCGGCAAGCCACCGCTCTATCTTGAGCGGCTCGAAGGCATCGGACCGGCAACGGGCGCCTCGATCAGCCTGCGCCTGACCGACCCCGCCGGCAAATCGCTCGTCTTTCTGCCGTCCTGCGCCGAGATCACGCCGGATATCGTGCGCGCAGTTGAC
>JANLXP010000048.1:0-8346 GCA_031365165.1 Alphaproteobacteria bacterium | reverse complement strand
ACAAAGCAATTCTCATGCGCAGTGTGATGTAGCTCGGAAATCTCTTGGGGGGATGGTTGACGGTCGCCCGAAAACGCCACTTTGGGTCGAAGTGTGACACGACTGACCCAGTATTTTCCTTGTGTGCCCTTTTCCATGACCCCAACCGCCTCATCAACGTAACTATCGACAGTGAAGCGCTTGCGCGCGGCGACGGCCAAAAACGTCAGCATGTGGCAGGTGGAAAGCGCGGCGACGTAGGCCTCCTCCGGATTGACGCGATTCGCGTCGCCCTTGAACTCGGGCGCAGCCGACCAACCAACCACTTCACCACCGCCGAATGTCACCTCGTGCGCGCGGTTGAAGGTCTCGTAGGTGAAGTCGGCGGACGTGCGCCGCCAACTCGTCGTGGCGCGGTATTCGTGCATTGGGACCTCATATTGCTTTCAGCGCCTGACGCAGATCGTCGGCGATGTCGGCCGGGTCTTCCAAGCCGACGGACAGGCGTAACATGCCGTCGGTGACACCCAACTCCTGCCTTGCCTCGTGCGTCAAGCGGAAATGGGTCGTTGTCGCCGGGTGCGTGATCAGAGACTTCGCGTCGCCCAGATTGTTCGAGATATCGATAAGGTTGAGGGCATTGGCAAACTTGAACGCCTCATCCTTGCCGCCGTCTATTTCGAACGTGACGAGCGAACCGCCGAGTCCCATTTGGGCACGTGCGAGTGCTGCTTGCGGGTGATCGGGTCGACCCGGATAGATGACGCGCTTCACCTTGCGCTCGCGGGCCAACGCATCGGCCACGGCGGCCGCGTGCTCGCACATCGCACGAACACGCAGGTCCAGCGTCTCGAGCGACTTCAGCAGGACCCAAGCGTTGAACGGGCTTAAGCTTGGACCAGTGTTGCGGATGTACGTGAGCAGGTGGTCGGTCAGGAACTTCTTGTCGCAAAGGATCGCACCACCGAGACAGCGGCCCTGACCGTCCATGTGTTTTGTCGCCGAATAGACGACGATGTCGGCGCCGTATTCCATCGGTCGCTGCAGCACCGGTGTCGCGAAGACGTTGTCGACGACGAGGCGGGCTCCCGCTTTGTGCGCGATGTCGGCGACGGCTTTCAGGTCGATGATTTCGAGCGTGGGGTTAGCCGGGGTTTCGAGAAACAGCACCTTTGTCGTCGGTTTGACGGCGGCGCGCCAGGCGTCGAGGTTCGTACCGTCGACCAGCGTCGACGTGATGCCATAGCGCGACAGTACATCCTCGATGACGAAACGGCAGCCGCCGAACATCGCGCGTGAAGCAATCACGTGGTCGCCTTGGCGCAGATGGCAGAGCAGTGCGGTGCTGACGGCGGCCATACCGGTTGCGGTGGCGCGCGCGACGGGAGCGCCTTCGATGAGCGCGAGACGCTCTTCGAACATCGCAACTGTCGGATTGCCGAAGCGCGAGTAGGTGTAGCCGTCGTCTTCACCCTTGAAGCGGGCTTCGGCGGTTTCGGCACTGTCGTAAGCGAAGCCCGAGGTGAGGTAGAGGGCTTCCGAGGTTTCGCCATTCGACGATCGTTTCAATCCGCCGCGAACGAGGCGGGTCTTGAGGCCGTAGTTGTGGCCGGGGCGTAGTTCTCCCATCGCTGCTACTCCGAAAACAAAAAGCCCCGGACCAGGGGGCAATCCCTGTAGCCGGGGTCGGAGGTCACGCGACCCGGCCTTTTAGCTGTTTGTTTAACGTGGCCGCGAAGCTGACCGGCTCAAATCACCACGTGGGCGCAACTTATGCGGGACGGTTTTGCCGCGCAAGGGTTGGGGACATTCCGCCGCGCCGCTTTGCTCTGCGTCGGCGGTGGCCTAAAACCAAGGTCATGGCTCAACCTTCGACCTTGTTCACGCCCGCAGCCGACGATGGCGACCTCCAGCGCGGGCATTCGACCGGCATTTTGCCCGCAAGTCATTTGCGCGGGATGATCCAGCGTGGGCGCATTCAGGCGCTCAAAGAATTCGAAGACGCGCAGATTCAACCAGCCAGCTTGGATTTACGGCTTGGGCCTGTGGCGTGGCGCATTCGCGCGAGCTTCTTGCCGGGACCCGACGCGACGGTGAAGCAGCGGATCGAACAGCTCTCGCTGCATCAGATCGATCTCAGCAAGGGTGCGGTGTTCGAGGCAGGGTGCGTTTACATCGTGCCGCTGCTTGAGAGCGTGGCGCTGCCCTATCGCGTGTCGGGGGTCGCAAACCCGAAAAGCTCGACCGGGCGTCTCGACGTTTTCACCCGACTGATCGTGGACCGTGCGAAAGAATTCGACCGGATCGAGCCCGGTTATGAGGGACCGCTCTACGCCGAGGTGAGCCCGCGGTCGTTTTCGATTTTGGTGCGTGAGGGATCGAGGCTCAATCAGTTACGGCTGCGGCGTGGCTCGCCGCCGTTCTCGGACAGCGAGTTGAAGCGGCTACAGGAAGAGCAAGGGATTGTCGCGGGCGACGCCGACATCTCGAACGGGATTGCATTGACTGTCGACTTGAAGGGTTGGGACGGACTCGTCGGTTACCGCGCAAAACGGCATGCGGGGTTGATCGACGTCGACAAACCCGGTGTGCATGAGGTCGGCGATTTTTGGGAGCAGGTTCGGGCACGGCCCGATGCATCGGTGGTACTTGATCCGAACGAGTTCTACATTCTGGCTTCGCGCGAGGCGGTATCGATCCCGCCCGAGTATGCGGCGGAGATGGTGCCGTACAATCCGCTCGTCGGTGAGTTTCGCGTGCACTATGCGGGCTTCTTCGATCCGGGGTTCGGCTACTCTGGCGCGGGCGGCGCGGGTTCACGTGCCGTGCTTGAAGTTCGCAGCCATGAGGTTCCGTTCATTCTGACCCACGGGCAGATCGTCGGGCGGCTTGTGTTCGAGCGGCTGACTGAGCCGCCGGAGCGAGTCTACGGGCAGGGTCTCGGTTCGAACTATCAAGGCCAAGGATTGAAGCTCTCGAAGCACTTCCGGACCTGAGCGCGATGCAGGGTGTCGCTTACTGGCCGTTCCTGCTCGCGATCGCTGCCTATGTGGCCTACCAGACCTTCTTAAAAGCGGTGCGGCCGGAGGTGAACATCCTCGGGCTGTTGATGTTTGCCTATCTCGTTTCGTTCGCGTGCGCGGGATTGTTGTGGTGGCGCAATCAAGATCTCGGCGCTAACCGATTGGAGGTTCGCGACTTAGCGATTGCGGCGGCCATCGGGGCCTCGATCGTCGGGATCGAATTCGGATTCGCATCGGCCTTCCGGCATGGGTGGCCGCTGAACACGGCAGGTGCGATTGTCAATGTGGCGGCGGCGCTTATCGTCGTCCCGATCGGTTACATGCTGTTCGCGGAACAAATGAGCTGGATGAAGGCGCTGGGCCTTTTGATGTGCTGCGGTGGGCTCTGGCTGATCGCGCAGCGTTAGGCTTTGCAGCTGGCGCCGCCCAAGACGCAGAATTTCGCGCAGTGGGGATGATTGAGTTTGACCGGGCTGAGCGCGTCCGCGAGGTTGGAACCCAACTCGAATTGCGGGTCGTAGGGTAGGAGTGTGCAGGCGACGACGGAGGGTTTCGTCGCGCCTCGGCGTTTTACGATCATGCGGCTTGTGGCGCACATCACGTCGTCCGGGCTCTTGTTCAGGATACGCCAGCAATCGACGGTGATTTCGGGGACATCGACGCGCGCGTCCATTTCCGGGAAGAGCACGAGCGCCGCGTGATCGGCCGCGTCGATCTTCAAGGTTTCGCGTGTGAACAAGGCGCTATAGCCGGCGCGCATGCCTTCGTCCGTGTCGCCCCAGAGCAAGCGGCCGGCGACGGCAGTCGCAACCTTTTGATCGCGCAACCAACGAAGGCCCAACAGCGTTTCGTCGAATGAGCCCGGTCCGCGCTCTTCGTCATGCAGGTCTTGGCGCCAATGGTCGAGGCTGACGCGCACGCCGAACTTTGTGCCGTAACGCTTGACGATATCGGCTATGGCGGTCTGCACGCGAGGCCGCATCATCGGCTTCATCGCGTTGGTCAGAACCAATGCTTCGTAGCCGCGCGACAGCGTCGCTTCGAGGATTGCGCCGATTTCGGGGTTCATGAACGGCTCGCCGCCGGTGAAGGCGACGGTCTTCGGGTGCTGACCCAGCGCCTCCGCCTCATCGAGATAGGCTTCAACCTCGGCGGCGCTCAGATAGACGAGGCGATCATTTGTCGGCGACGATTCGATGTAGCAGTTCTTACACTCGATATTGCAAAGCGTGCCAGTGTTGAACCACAGCGTTTCCAAGCGCTTCAGCGCGACGCTCGCACGGCGCTCACCCTTCGCTGTCGTCACCGGGTCTTTGAATTTACCCGGATCGATCGGCTTGAAAGCTTGGGGCGCGGGGATGTTCTGGTTCATCGAAATCGAGCCTAACAGAGGGTCCTTCACATCCGACAGGGGGCGGTGCTATCAAATCTGCCGCGCGCGGGTGTAGCTCAATGGTAGAGCAGAAGCTTCCCAAGCTTACGACGAGGGTTCGATTCCCTTCACCCGCTCCAGCCTTCGCTCGCGAAATGCGAATTAAGGCTACCCGTCCTGGCCAATTGGCGAAGGCGGGCGACCAATCCCGCGAGCTACGGCTTGGCAAGCCAGCTGTGCATTTGTGGAGATGCCATGGCATTCGGCGAGGCGTCTCATGTCCCGACATCGGCAATCATCGAGAACCTGCTCGGCAAGTCGCCAGGCGATTTCGTTACACTTGACTGGTTGATCGGCGAACTTCGCGAGCGGTCATTTGGGATCGTCTTGTTGGTGATGGCGCTCATTGCGCTGATCCCCGGCGGGTCGACGTTCATCGGGTTCTTGCTTGTTTATCCAGCGATTCAGATGATCCTCGCGCGTCCCGGTCCGACGCTGCCGCGTTTCATCGCCGAACGCCGTATCGCGACTGCTCGTGTCGCTAGCGTGTTTCGGCGGGCGACACCGGTGCTAAGATGGTTGGAGTGGTTCATACGGCCACGCTGGAAGACGCCGTTCGAGGCGACGAAGCGCGTCGTCGGCTTTGTCGTATTATCGCTCGCGCCGACGCTGATCTGGCCGTTCCCCTTCAGCCACATCATCCCGTCGCTGGTGATCGGACTGTTGTCGCTTGCCTATTTGGAAGAAGACGGTGTGCTGTTGTGCGTGGCGCTGGCGGCGGCTGTCTTGTCACTTGCGATTACGGCGGCGACGGTTTGGGCGGGCATTCGAGTCGTCGACCTACTGTAGTTCGCTTAGCCGGTTTCTTGACCGATCGCCGTATCAATGCCGTGGTGGCCTTCGCGCGTCAGCAGTTCCAGCAGCTCGCGCTTAATGCGCGTGATGAGGCAGGGCCCCTGAAACGCGAGCGCGGTGTAGAGTTGGACGAGCGTGGCGCCGGCTTTGATTTTTGCGAAGGCGTCGGCGCCCGACGATATGCCACCCACGCCGATCAACGTGATCTTGCCTTGCGTTAGGCGGCGGATCGAGCGCAGCACGGCTGTGGAGCGCACGAATAGCGGCGCACCGGAAAGGCCGCCCGTTTCGTTTGCATAGCGGCTCTTCAGCGTTGAGGGGCGGGCTGTTGTCGTGTTCGAGACGATGAGGCCGTCCAGTTTGTGCGCGAGGGCGAGCTCGGCAATGTCGGCGCAAGCGTGATCGTCGAGATCCGGCGCGATCTTTACGAGCACCGGAACCTTTCGTGCGAGCTTCGATTTCGTTTCGCCGAGAGCGGCAAGCAGCGTTTGCAGTTCCGATTTGTTTTGCAGGCCGCGCAAGCCAGGCGTGTTCGGCGATGAAATGTTGACTGTGACGTAGCTCGCAAAAGGTCCAAGTTCCTTCAAGCCTGTGACATAATCGGCGACGCGGTCGGTCGCGTCTTTGTTCGCGCCGATGTTGATGCCGCGGATGCCTGGACGTCCTTGCAGGCGAACGAGACGTTCGCGTGCAGCTTGAAGGCCGTCGTTGTTGAACCCCAAACGGTTGACGATCGCGCGCTCTTCGCGCAATCGGAAGATGCGCGGCTTAGGATTACCTTCTTGCGGACGTGGTGTGACGGTTCCCGCTTCGACGAAACCGAAGCCAAAACCCAGCATTGCTTCGGTTGCAGCCACATTCTTGTCAAACCCTGCGGCTAGTCCGACAGGGTTGGGGAAATCCAAACCGAATGCTTGTACCGACAAGCGCGGATCATCAGGCTGAGGCGTCGCATCGTGGAACCGGCTCAACGCTCTGATCGTGAGCGTATGCGCGAACTCTGGATCGAGACGCGCAAGAAGTGGTCGCCCAAGACTTGAAAGCGTGCGAAGGAGGATCATCGTGGTAGGACTGGACTCACCGGCAGCAGCGTCGTTGTAACGGCGCGCACGGCGTTCGCAAATCGTGCAAAGTTGTTCGAAGGTTTCATCGGCTGACGATGTTGTCGCATAAGCAAATATGGAGCGCCATTGACGCGCTTGCCGCACGGCACGGGCATTCGCCCTCGGGCCTTGCGAAGGCTGCTGGGCTCGACCCCACCACATTCAACAAGAGCAAACGCTTGGGGCCGCAAGGGCGGCTTCGCTGGCCGTCGACGGAGAGCCTTTCCAGGATTCTGCAGGCGACGAGTGCGAATCTCGACGATTTCGTCGGTCTGATGGCGCGGGGCAACTCTTCGCGCGGATCGCGGCAGTTGCCGTTCTTGAAGTTAAAGGAAGCAGCGAAGAAGAAAATGTTCGACGGCGAGGGGCGACCGGTTTCCAAAGCCTGGGGGAAGTTCGCCTTTCCCGACCTTGCCGATACGGCTGCGTTTGCTCTTGAGATCACGAACGATTCCGCGGCGCCCCTGTTTCGCATCGGGGACGTCGTCGTCGTGTCGCCGGCCGCGAAGGTGAAGCGCGACGACTGCGTCGTCGTCAAAAGCAAAGAAAGCTTTTCCATCATGCGCTTCGTGCGGCAGACGGGGAAGCGCCTGGAACTGAAGGCGCTCAACCCCGAGATGCCCGATCGCGTGATGGACCGCGAGGCTGTGGATTGGGTTGCGCGCGTCGTTTGGGCGCGCTGCTAGCTTTCGGGAGGATAGCCCTGATAGCGACGGACGAGCGCTTCGATCTCGTCGGACTTTCCAGTCTTTAGAAGACCGTTGAGCGCGTCCGCGCGCTTGCGCGTGAATTTCGTCAGTGCGTCGGCGCGAGGGTCTTTGTACCCGGCTTCGATCGCCGCCATCGCTTCGGTTCGATACTCGTCGACGTCGAGCGCCAGAATCGAGAGCGCGAAGTGGAAGTGAAGCAGGAGGTCGCCTGGGTCCGCCGCCAGCGCTTCATGGAAGTATCTCAGACCTTCGGCGCGCTTAGCGCCGTAGGTGACGTCCGCCAGGACCGGACCCGCACGTTGCACGATCTCAAGATTCCAAGCGCCGCGAGCAGCAAGGGCCCATGCGTTGTGGGGTGCGAGCTCAAGCGCTTTGTCGATCGCTTCGCGGCCCCGCTCGGGCAACCGTTCGTCTCTTGAATCCATGAGCGGGATCAACCGGCCACGAAAGCCCAATGCGATCGCAAGCTGGATGTAACCATCTGCAGCCTTTGGGTCGCGGTCGATTGCTCTTTGCGCGACCGTTTCGGCGACCGTGAGGCAGGCCTTGCAGTAGATGTCTTCGCGCATAACGGCGTCGGCAATGCGCGCGCGTGCCGCGAAGGCGAGTGCTTCGGCCGAGCCTTCGTTTTCCGCAATCGTTGCCGCGCTTATGAAATTGCCGGCGGCATAGGCGCTTTGAGCCTTGGCCGGAATGGCAGCGTGCGCCGCACTTGCGACAAGCAACGACAGGGCTGCGACGCACCACTTCATGCGCGCGACCTTACGCGCGATCCGTCCACCTGTCAGGCGAGGAATTTGCCGGCGAGGCCGTCGCGGATCAATTTTGCCGTGTTCGTCACACCGTAAAGGGCTGCGAACGAACCGAAGCGGGGGCCTTGGTCTTGGCCGAACAGCACCTCGTAGAGCGCCTTGAACCAATCGCGGAGCGGCTCGAACTGGTGCTTCTTCCCCACTTCGTACACGTGGAATTGAACGGCCTCGCTGTCGGTGATGTTGCCGATCTTGTCAAAGGCGGCAGCCAAATCTTCCATTGCGGCGCGTTCCTTGTCCGTCGGTGCGCGGTACTTCTTTTTCGGCTTCACGAAGTCGTCGTAGTAACGGATCGCGTAGCCGACGAGGCGGTCGAGCGAGGGGTTGTCTTTTGGGTTCGCATGCGGCGCGTATTGGCGGATGAAAGCCCAGAGGATTTCCGGCGTCGAGGCGCTCGAGGCCGAGACAAGGTTCAAGAGTAGCGCGAACGACACCGGCCACGACTCTTGCGGCGGGCGGCCGGCGTGGATGTGCCAGACCGGGTTTTCGAGC